>JBLNGL010000599.1:0-9754 GCA_050264735.1 Ignavibacteria bacterium
CCAATCTTCAGGACTAATGTTAATGAAGTATGCAGGTTCATTGTTGATAATCTTTTCCTTCGGATATGGAAATCATCCGGTATGTTTGAATTTGAACAGGAATATGCCGGCTGCCTGCCTGTTATCAATGTTAATGAATATGTTATTTGGGAAGTGGTTGAGCCGATCATTCAGAATGCTATTGTCCATAATTCCGACAGGAAAATAGTAATAAAAATAAAAACAGTTTTCTTAAGCGAAGAAAAAAAAATTGTCCTTACAATTTCTGATAATGGGAAGGGAATTTCTCCCTTTTTACTGGAAAAAGATGAAAGGGGCATACAGAAATTATTTCTTGAAAATACCTCGACCCAGACTGCTCAGGAAAGACAATTCGGATTCGGCTGCTATATTGCGTATTCATTGGCGGTCAAATACTGCGGCTGGAAAATGAGTGCCGGGAATTTAGATTCCGGCGGATGCGAATTTAATGTAGAAATTTTTACAAATTAATTTTTTTTAAAATGAATAAAATAAAAATACTATTAATTGAAGATGAAGAATTTGATGTTCTAAGAGTAAAAAAGACAGTAGAACTTCAGAAGGGAGAGCTCCAAATAGACGAAATCGTCTCGGATGGAAAAAGCGCAGTTGATCTGGTTGAATCGGATCCGCATCGCTTTGATATAGTTATAATGGATTACCAGATTGCCGGCGGCTTAATGGGTGAAGAATTAATAGAAAAAATTAAAAGCACCAGCCCGTGGATTCAAATAATTGTAATAACTAAGCTTACTATAGATGATAATAAGTTCGAATTTGCCAGCAGGCTTTTAAAGATCGGCGCATTTTGGTATTGTACAAAATACCCGACGCACATTACGGATTATATTTATCAGCCTACCGACTTTTTAATTAGTATCCATAACGCTTATCAAAAAAAACTGCTTGAACTTGCAAAGTTTGAGTACGACCTGAAGATGAATGAAAATATTAACATTATTATGGATTCAAAGAAGATCGTCGGTTCCTCGCCGCAAACAATGGAATTAAATTCACTGGTAAAAAAATATGCTTCCCGGGATGTGAATATTTTAATTTACGGCGAATCCGGAACAGGGAAGGAGCTGATTGCTTATAATATTCATTATAACAGTCAAAGAAAATTTGAAAATTTTGTTAAAATTAATTGTGCCGGCATTCCGGCTGAACTTATTGAGAGTGAATTATTTGGATATGAAAAATTTTCTTTTACAGGTGCCGGAAAAGAGAAGAAAGGCCTATTCCAGCTCGCAGGAAAAGGAACCATATTTTTAGATGAAATAGGAGATCTTCCATTAAATGCGCAAGCTAAAATTCTTCGTGTGCTTCAGGACGGAGAGATTGAAAAAATAGGACGCTCTTCTACTATTAAGGTTAATGTCAGGATTCTCGCAGCTACAAATAAAAATCTTGAGGAAGAAGTTGCAGCAAAAAGATTCAGACAGGATCTTTACTACAGGTTGAATATCATCCCTCTTAAAATTCTGCCTCTAAAGGATAGAAAGGAAGATATACCTGACCTGCTTAATTTCTTCATTTCAAAGTACAGTAGTTCGATGAATTTCCTCAAACCTGTTTTTAATGATGAAGCGGTTAATGAAATAATTAATTATCCCTGGCCCGGCAATGTCAGGGAATTAAAAAGCTTTATTCAGAGAGTATTATTTACTGATAAAGTTACAATAACAAGAGAACAGGTGAGATCATCCTTGAATCCGGGGACTTTTTCCAAAGCAGAGGAAAAGATCCTGGACTGTTATTTTGAAAATGAAAGAATAATTCCTTTAAAAGAATTCGAAAATACTGCCCGTTCCAAATATATTCAATTCGTCAGAGCGGGCAGTGAAAACGACAAACAAGCTGCCGAAAAGCTTGGTATTGCCCCGCCGAATTTATCGAGACTATTCAAAGAGTTGAATCTGCGGTAAACTGCTGCAATATCAATTTTATATCTGAAAATATAATTTTGATATTGGGGGACAGTACCAATAAACAAACCCTCTCTTCATTTACCTCTATTTATAAGTGGTTCCCATGGCACATCTATTGACTATGCAAAATCCGTAAAAATTAAAAAATAATTTTTAAACTCATTCAGATTTTTGCCAAAAGAGATTTAAAGAAAGGCTTGTGAAAAAATCATACGGCAAATATGTATTTATCATACCTTTGATTTTGCTTATTGCGGGGGAAATCGCTTATCATTTTTTTCCCTCTGACAGCGATACCTATTTTTTACAAGATAAAGAAACGGGTGCGGTAACTTTTAATACAACTCGCCTAAAAAATATTTACAAAAAATATTCTGACATTCCATATAACTATTTTAATCAGTTTAAGTCTCAAAAATCCCCGGGAGCATTAAGGATATTCCTGATTGGCGAAGCCTCTCTTGCAGGCTGGCCGTACAGCACTACCCATTCAATAGGAAAATTAATTGAAACTAAAGTTGAGAAATTTGCGGCAGGCAAAAATTTTGAAGTAATAACCATCTCATTTGCAGGTTTTAACTCATTTCATGCAGCTGAAATAATACCCCAGACTTTACGATTCCAGCCGGATTTAATAATTCTTTATTTAGGTCATAATGAATTTTACGGTTATAAGGGGAGTTCTGCATTCGGCTTGTCAAAACTTTTAACTTTCAATATGCTTGAAAATCTATTATTAAACATCGGTGTCCGCAAATCATTCAAGTATGATACAAAAACCGATGATTTCGAACTTCTGCAGCCGCTTTCTTCGGATGAAAAGTTTATCTATAACTTTGGCAATGAATATGATAACACATTAAAGAATTTCAATGAAAATATTTTCCGAATTGCAGAATTATGCTGCAAACACAAAGTGGAATTAATATTTACCGACCCGGCAGATAATATTCTGCAGCCTCGTTTAGGAATATACAGCTTATCCAATCAACCGGGTGCAGATATAATATATAACAGCGCAAGAATGGCATTGCATAGAGACGGCAATGAAAACGAAGCTGAAAAGCTGTTCCGGCAGTCAACAGAACTTGATGCTTTCCGGTTAAGAGTACCGTTCGGTTTTTCTTCTGATTTAAGGAAGATTGCTGAAAATTCCAGCTTAACAATAGCTGATGTAAAAGGGGCATTTTCCAGATTCAGCCCGAATCATATTCCCGGAGATGATCTGTTTGCTGATTATATTCACCCGAATCTGGCGGGCCTGGATATAATTGCTGCCGAATATTCAAGACTGATATTAGATAAAATATTAAAAGATAGTGCTAATACTGAAATTGAAGATCTATTAAACAAACAGGAAACAACAAATACGGCTCACCTTGAAAATGATTTTTTGCTTGAAAAAAAAAGGATTGAGAAAGCATCAATAACATTGAGAAGAGCAAATCTTACACAGAAGACCGCTCCGGCATCTGTTAAATAGATATTCAGGTAATTGAATTTGTTGAAAAATTGTAAAAGGATTTTTACTGACAATGAATAAAAAAATAGTGCTGATTCTTTTCTTCCTCTTAAGCATTTCAAATTTTGCTCAAACAATAAAATCGCCGGATGGTAAACTTATTCTTTCTTTTAATCTTACACCCAAAGGTGAACCTGTTTATTCATTATTCTTTTTAGAAAAATCAGTTATCGAAACCAGCAGGCTGGGAATTAAGCTTGAAGAAGGCCATGGATTTGTTGACGGATTTTCTATAGTGAAGATCGACAGCTCATCAGTCAATGAAATATGGGAACCGGTTTGGGGCGAAGTGAAGAAAATAAGAAATAATTGTAAAGAATTAACTCTTACTCTTTCCCAGGAATCCGTCAAAAACAGAATTTTAATTATAAGATTCCGGCTTTTTGATGATGGACTTGGTTTCCGTTATGAGTTTCCTGAGCAGACTGCACTTCAATATTTAAAAATAACAGATGAATTGACCGAATTTAATTTAACCGGGGATCACAAAGCATTTTGGATGCCCGGCGACTTCGATACAAATGAATATGATTATTCCATTACACCTTTAACTCAAGTCGATGCGTTGAGAGGGAAATTATCAAATGAGATCGCCGTAAAATCTATTATTGCTGAAAATGCTGTCCAAACTCCTCTCATGATGAAGTCTAATGATGGTTTATATATCAACATTCATGAGGCTGCCCTTGTCAATTACCCTGCAATGAATTTATTGATAGATAAAAATACTTTTACGTTAAAAGCAGAATTAGTGCCGGATATTTTCGGGATTAAAGCTTACCTGCAGGCGCCCTGCCGTACTCCTTGGCGGACTATTATTGTAAGCGATAAAGCTGAAGATATACTATCTTCAAAAATTATTCTCAATCTGAATGAGCCGGCAAAAATAGATGACGTCAGCTGGATTAAACCGATGAAGTATGTAGGCATATGGTGGGAAATGCATATCGGAACATCAACCTGGAATTATGCCGATACTAAAAATGTTAAGATTGGAATTACCGATTGGTCCAAGTTAATTCAAAACGGAAGACATGGTGCTACTACGGAAAATACAAAAAAGTATATTGATTTTGCTGCAGAACATGGTTTTGGAGGCGTTTTAATCGAAGGATGGAATATCGGCTGGGAGGATTGGTTCGGCAACTGGAAAGAAAATGTTTTTGATTTTATAACATGCTACCCTGACTTCAATCTTGCTGAACTTAAAGAGTATGCTGCAGAAAAAGGGATAAAGCTTATTATGCATCATGAGACATCCGGTTCAGCTACAAATTACGAAAGGAGAATTGATGAAGCTTACCGTTTCATGAATAAGCATGGCTACAATGCCGTTAAAACAGGATACGTCGGAAAAATTATTCCGAGAGGGGAACACCACGACGGACAATGGATGGTTAATCATTATATGCACGTTGCAGAAAAAACAGCTGAGTATAAAATTATGCTTGATGCTCACGAACCGGTAAGACCTACCGGGCTTCATCGTACATATCCGAATTGGTTATCGTGCGAGGCCGGAAGAGGAAATGAATACAATGCTTGGAGTAAAGGCAATAAACCTGAACATGAAACAATTCTTCCTTTTACCCGCCTTATCGGCGGTCCAATGGATTATACACCGGGCATTTTCCAAATCAAGCTGGATCACTATAGTCCGGGAAAAAAAGAGCAGGTACATACTACTCTTGCCAAGCAGCTTGCACTTTATGTAACAATTTACAGCCCTCTGCAGATGGCTGCCGATTTACCTGAAAATTATGAACGGTTTCCCGATGCATTAAAATTTATCGAAGATGTTGCCGTTGATTGGGATGATACAAAAATAATTGAAGCTGAACCCGGAGACTATATTACAATTGCGCGAAAAACAAAAGGCAGGGAGGAATGGTTTATAGGCGCTATAACTGATGAAGTCAGCAGAACTGCAATCATACCGTTACACTATCTAAATCCGGAAAAGAAATATACAGCAACTATATATTCGGATGCACCTGATGCAAGCTGGGATGTAAATCCAATGGCATACCTTATCAGCAATCATATAGTAACATCAAAAGATAATTTAAAAATAAAACTTGTTGAAGGGGGAGGTGCTGCCGTCAGTATAAAGGAATCAAGTGAGGAAGATTTAAAAAAATTTACTGAATACCAGGATTAGTCTCAAAACTATCGGAAGAAAATGAAAAAAGAATATATTGACATAATAACCATTCATCTTTCATCCGGTAAACCCGTCATCCAGGGAAGATCATGAGAACACGTTTGCATTGTGTGCTTCTTATTTGCTGTTTATTAATACTTACCGCCGGATTAACTATTGCAGAAACCACAGGAAAAATTTCCGGGAAAGTAACCGATTCAAAAACCAATGAACCCCTTCCGTATGTGAACATTGTGATCCTGGAAAGTTTGCTTGGTGCCGCTTCTGATGAAAACGGATATTATATAATAAATAATATTTCCCCCGGAACCTATACAATTAAAGCTTCTTCAATCGGATACAGCAGCATAATCGTACAAAATGTTAAAGTAAATATCGGATTAACAACCATTCTTGATTTACAATTAAGTGATTCCAGTCTGCAGCTAAACGATATAATAGTTACTGCGGAAAGGCCAATGGTGCAAAAAGATTTAACTGCTTCTACTTCGATTGTCAGTGCGGAGTTAATAAGTAATCTCCCTGTAACCGAAATGAGGGATGTTCTGCAGCTGCAGGCTGGTGTTGTAATGAGCGGCGGAGATTTGCATTTAAGAGGCGGAAGAAGAGGGCAGGTAGCTTATCAAATTGACGGAGTTCCGGTTACAGATGTTTACAATGGGAGTAATGTAATTGATATAAGTGCTAACTCAATACAGGAATTGCAGATGGTCAGCGGCGCTTTTAATGCGGAATTCGGCCAGGCTATGAGCGGTATTGTTAACATTGTTACTAAAGACGGCGACAATGATTTTAAGGGGAATATTCAAGCTTATTCAGGATTCTACCTTTCAACCAGAGAAAATATTTTCTGGGGGATTAAAGAAATCAATCCTTTAAATATTAAAAGTGTTGAAGGAAGCTTAAGCGGTGCGATCGTACCTGATAATTTATTTTTCTATACCTACGGAAGGTACTTCTTTAATGAAGGATATCTTTATGGCAAGAGACAATATTTAACAACGGATTTGTCGCAGCTTGTAAGAGAAGGAGGAATATCAACCTACAGGATTTCTCAAAACGGCGACGGAAAATTTATTTCAATGAATCCTAATAAAAGATACAATGCACAAGTGAAGTTAAGCTACATGTTTTTGCAGGGTGTCAAGCTGCGGTATAACTACTTGTTCGATTACCAGGAATATCAGGACTTTAATATGGCTAACAGGTTGACGCCTGATAACCAATTAAAGCAATTCAGAAAAGGAAATGCAAATACGTTAGGTATAAATCATGCAGTTTCCGGAAACACTTTTTATACTCTTAATCTTTCTTACTTCTTTAATAACTACAATAATTATTTATACGAAGATATTTATACAGGCGATCCGGACCACCCTACAAATTATGTTGATTATACCTTACAGCAAAATCCGCCTTACAGTTATAATGTGGGGGGAGATCCGGCCAGCAACAACAGGTTTGTGAGAAATACAGGCACATTTGATTTTAAGCTGGATTGGACTTCCCAGATGACGAATGAAATCCAGTTTCAATTCGGCGGTGAGGGGAAGCTTCCCAGGATTTATATGGAGCATATATATTTAGTACCTGTGCTCGATTCTTCGGGGGCCAAGGTAATTCCTTATAACGTTCAGATAGGAAGCATTAATACTCAAAACTACGATACATATATTCATAAACCGCAGGAATTCTCTGCCTATCTTCAATCTAAAATAGAAGCATTCAGTTTGATAATTAATGCAGGGGTAAGGTTTGACTATTTTAATCCCGATGGGAAAATATTAAGTGATCCTGCCGATCCGGAAATATTAAACCCCTTGAAGCCAGCAAACAGAGCGAAGTCGCTTGAGGAAAGAGAAACTTATTGGTATAAAAAAGCAGACAGTAAATATAAATTCAGCCCAAGGGTTGGTATTGCTTTCCCTATTTCTGATAGAGGAGTTATTCATTTTTCTTATGGTCATTTTTTTCAACTCCCGTCTTACGAAATCATGTATGAAAACCCTCTATTTAAATTAGCTGATCAATCTGGAAGTGCAGGTATTGTAGGCAATGCAGATTTGAAGCCGCAAAAAACTATAAAAGGTGAGATAGGAGTTCAGCAGCAGATATCTGATGATATTTCCATTGATGTAGTAATGTTTTTTGAAGATTTCAGGGACTTAATTGGTACTTCAAGCGATGAAATTGCTGTATTCGGACAAAGCAAAACTTATTCAAAATATACTAATTCAGATTTCGGCTTCTCTAAAGGGATTGTTTTAAGATTAACAAAAAGATTTTCAGACGGATTGGCAGTAAATCTTGATTATACTTATTCCACTGCAAAGGGAAATTCATCAAACCCTTCTGATGCTAGGAATGCAATACTTGGCGGGCATGCACCTGAAACTTTTATTGCACCATTAGACTGGGACCAAACCCATACATTAAATATCATGGCTGCTTATACAAAGAGTAAAGATTATGGTCTATCTCTTGTGACAAATATCTACAGTGGTCAGCCTTATACTCCTTCAGTTAATGTAAATACTAATGTAACGCAGAACGCATTCCCAAAAAACAGCGGACGCAAACCGATAATTTTTAATATAGACTTAAGAGCTTATAAAGATATTCCTTTTGGAAATACGGTTTTGTCTTTTTTTGTGAAGATTTATAATCTGCTTGATCTTGATAATCCTCTTTATGTTAATCCCGATTCCGGTGATCCTTTCTTTTCTTTTGCACAATATGAAGCAGAAAAAATTAATGTGCCTCTGTATAATGTCAGTTCATTGGATGAGTATTATATAAACCCGGCTCTATTCTCGCAGCCAAGAAGGGTGGAAATAGGTGCTTCAATTAATTTCTAAGATGGTGAAAAATGAGCTTTAAATATTTAATAATTCTTACCGGCATTTGGATAGTAAACAACAATATCTTAGCTCAGCATGGAGATTCAAGGTTATTAAGAAACGGCCAGCATACAGGGAATAAAGTAGGAATATCTTTTCATAATGACGGGGCTATCGCAGGAACAATTGCAGGAGTGGATATAAGAGGTGAATGGCCTTTAGGCTCAGGTTTTTATTACATAGGCGACCTTACTCCGCTGATCGGAGTTGAGTTTGTAAATGATCAGGGTTTGACAAAACATTCTGTAACAATTTCAAGAGGACCAAGGAAAGGACAATCAAACGAGAAAAGCCCCATTGACGGACATTTCTGGGGTTTCAATCCTGTTCCCGGTTATTTTAATGTAAGCCAGCAGTCAATTGCAATGAGCCATTTGCCAGAATCGTGGCCGGTAGACGGATGGCCAGAACACAGGGATTGGATTAATTCCGAAACAAATCATACAGACTGGTGGGGCTATTTCGGACGTTCTGTTTTTAATGCTGATCAGGAAAGTTACTTTGTTGCCGATGATAATACCGATGATGAATTCAATGCAACTTTCCGGCCTGACAGCATTGACTTAAGCAGAAACGGAATGGGATTGAGAATGTCAATAAGGGGTCTGCAATGGACTAATTTTCTTGCCGAGAATTGCATCTTCTGGCTTTACAATATTAAGAATGAAGGAACAACTCTATACAAGAAAGCCAATTTTGGGACTATCGTTGGCACTCTTGCAGGAGGTGAGGGACAGGCAAGCTACAATCTTGGAGAATTTGATCCTCAGGACTGGGTTACTTATTCATACAGCGCAAATAAATATGGTGATAAAGGCCAGTTAGTCGGATGGGTCGGCTATGCATTTCTTGAATCTCCCGGTAATCCTTATGACGGTATTGATAATGACGGTGATTCTCAAGACCCAAATACTGCCGATCATTTTGTTGCGGAAGATTTCGATTCCTCTGCAGTTTTTCATTCAGGGGATAAAATAATTCTAATTGATCCGGTCACTTATGTACGCACTTCCGCTGCTGTCCAAAACAGGGTGGATACCGTTTATTCGATTGATCATCAGTTTATTATCGAACCTGGTGTTACATCCCGCAGGGAAGGATTTATAACCGGTATTGATAAGGGGACTTATCTTGTTGATACAACCGCAAATGACGGATTGGACAATGATCTCGATGGTTTAATTGATGAAAACGAAGCAACACATTACCGTGCAAG
>JBLNGL010000600.1:0-3885 GCA_050264735.1 Ignavibacteria bacterium
GGAAGCATCTCCTCGGGATCAAAAATGGAATACACCGTTATCGGCGATGCTATCGAAATTGCTTCAAAAATTTGTGAATCGGCATCCTACGGAGAAATACTGGTTGGTCAGGGAACTTACAGGTATATAAAAAATCATTACGAATTTGAACAGGTGCAGCCGGCTTCATTAAGGGGGAAACGCGACCCGGTTAAAGTCTACAAGCTGAAGTCTGTAAAAGAAAAAAGCAGCTTAAGCATTGATGATTCCGGAAGAGTCATTTATTCCGAAATGATCGGCAGGGTAAGAGAGCTGGATCAGCTGGAATTTCTTCTGCATAAAGCAATAAATGGAGAAGGTTCTATTGTAAATATAATTGCGGAAGCAGGCCTCGGCAAAACGCGGTTAATAAGTGAATTTAAAAAGAAAGAGATACTGCAGCGGGTAAATATTCTTGAGGGAAAAGCTTTATCCACCGGAAAAAATATCAGCTTCCACCCTATTATAGATATTCTGAGACAATGGGCTAAAATAAATGAAAATGATAATGAGAGTCAGGGTTTTTCTAAGCTAGAAAATTCCGTCAAAACTCTTTTCAACGGAGAGGCAGAGGAAATTATTCCGTTCATTGCTGTATTGATGGGATTCAGATTGTCGGGAAATTATGAAAAAAGGATCAAAGATATTTCCGGCGATTCTCTCAAAAAGCTGATCCAGAACAGTATTCAGAACCTGATTTTAAAAGGTTCGTACGGTAAACCAATCATTTTTATTATAGAGGATATTCATTGGACCGATTTATCATCACTGGATTTGCTTCAGTCGCTCTTCAGGCTTGCCGAAAATAATAAAATACTTTTCATCGGCACATTAAGGCCTAATTTCCAGGAAACCGGCGACCGGATAATTTCGACTATCCGTGAAAAATATGCCCGTTTCTATACGGAGATAAATCTTGAACCGCTGAATAGTGAAAATTGCAGTCTGCTTCTCTCAAATCTTCTTAAAACTAATGAGCTTCCGGCTCGGTTGAAACACACTGTTTCCAAAAGCACGGAAGGAAATCCTTTTTTTATTGAAGAAGTGATCAGAACATTAATCGATGAAAATATAATTGAAATTAAAAATGGCAGGTTTAATATTTCCAGGGCTGTAGATGAATTTGTAATCCCCGGAACAATAAAGGATGTCCTGCTTTCCAGGATCGATAAGCTTAATGAACCGGAAAAAAATCTGTTGAAAACGGCATCGGTTATCGGCAGGCATTTCCTATACGATATACTCGTAAAAGTGTCCGGTGCTGCCGATGTTATTGATTCAAGGATCAGGTATTTGGAAAAGCTGGAATTAATAAAAGAAAACAGCGATACGCGGGAACGTGAATATTTATTTAAACATGCATTGGTGCAGGAAGCAGTATATGAAACATTATTAAAAAAAAATAAACAGGATCTGCATCTTAAGACGGCTCATGTAATAGAAGAATTGTATTCGGAAAGACTCCATGATTTTTATGAAATGCTCGCACATCATTACGGGAAAGCTGACGATAAGGAGAAAGCCGAAGAATATCTGATAAAAGCCGGGGAAAGAACTCTAAAAACCGCTGCATCTTATGAGGCCCTTAATTATTTCAGCGAAGCTTTAAAGCTGTACATTCAGAAATACGGCAAAGCAGCGGATAAAGATAAAATATTCATGCTGGAAAAAAATATCGGATTATCCTTTTACAACCGTGGATATTTTAGGGATGCAGTCGAACATTTCGATAAAGCTCTCAATGCAATCGGAATAAAAACAAACCGGAACAATATCAATGAAACTTTAAGGTTTATATTTAATTTTATATCAATTCTGAAAAACGTTTACATCCCTTTAGGCAGAAAAAAATCTCCCTCCGAAAAAGATTATGAGCTATTTGATATTTTATTCAAGATAGTTACTGCATATGCCAATATTAACGGTAAAAAAATGTTCTTCGAGCTTTTAAACCTTATCCGTTTAAAGATGGATTTTAAGCTTAACGGCGAAGACGGGTTTATTACTTATTCGGTAGCAGGGTCATTGTTTTGTTTCAGCGGTCTCTCTTTTTCACTCGGGAAAAAATTCATAACCAGGGCAAATGATCATGCCCGTATCCACGGAATCCATGAAATTTTTCAAAATGGGTATGATGAAACTCTATGCGATTATCTTTCAGGAAACTGGAGAAATTTTAAGAAGATAAATGAAAATCTGCTGGATCTTAAGCTTAAAAAAGGCGAACTGATTTATGTTACTTATCAGATCTGCGGGGCGCTTTATATTGTAATCTGCAGAGGTGAATATGATTATGCCGAATACTTAACCCGCAAAGGTGATGAAATAAGCGGGACTTACGATTTTGATTATGGAAAGCTGTATACGCTCTCAATGAAAGCGGATCTGGAACTAAGCAAGCGGAATCTCTACACAGCAATAAAGCATTACGATGAGTCGATCGAACTTGCAAAAAAAACAGGTTTATTTTCCTGGATTATCGGACTTTCCGGCAAAAAAGCTAAAGCTCTCGTGCTGCTGAATGAACAAGCATCTGCAAAAGACGCCATATCTGCAGCAGATAAAGCTGTACTGGAAGCTGATTCGCTTGCTCCGATGTTTTTAGGCTATCTAGCCGCTTACAAATTATTTTATTTAATTCGATCCTATGAAATACAATTAAATAAGACTTCAGATAAAGAAATCCGGGATCTTAAAAAGCAAATTGAAAAGAATATAAAATCTGCCGCCGCAGTTTCAAAAAAAGTGGCGGAAATAAAACCTGAAATAGAACGTTTTACCGGAATTTATTATCGGCTTACAAACAAGCACCGGAAGGCGTTCAGGCATTATCAAAAAAGCATTAAATATGCTGAGCATCTTGACGCATTTCCCGAATTAGGCAGAACATACCTTGAAACTGCAAAATTCCTCCAAAGTTCTCCCGTTAAATTTAATAACATTGATGCTGCCGGTTTTTTTTCCAAAGCCGAAGATATTTTCAAAAAATTTAATCTCAAATGGGATCTTGATGAGCTAATCAGGATCAGATCTGCCTCAGCTTTAAAAACCTATAATTAATCTACTAATTTAAAATTACTGGAGGGCAAATGAATAACGGTATCCCGGTATTTAGCGGCGGCTTTTATCATCCTTCGAATGAAGAAGAAATGAAGTACTTAATTAACTGTGCAAAGAAAGAAGGGAAAAAAATCAGGGTCAGGGGTTCCGCTCATTCAGTTAAAAATGCAATCTATGCGGAAGAAAACGGGATTAATATTATGCTCGATAAAATGAGAGAAGTCCGGATTGATAAGGATAAAATGCAGGTAACCGTTCAAGCCGGATGCCATTTGGGAAGAGATCCGTACGATCCTTCCGGTACTTCCAATTTAATCAACAGCCTGTTTTATCAGCTCGACCAGGAAGGATTGGCTGTCCCTGATATGGGAGGAATTATTCATCAGACAGTGGGAGGATTTATTTCCACCGGTTCTGCCGGAGGATCGGTTATACATGCTTTCAGCGATCAGATTTCGGCAATTAGACTTATAGACGGAAATGGAGAAGTGCATCAGCTTACGAGGGCAAGCGGCGACGATCTTTTCTTTGCAGCTGGTGTTTCACTCGGCCTTTTGGGAATTATTACAGAAGCTGTTTTTAATCTTGTTCCTAAATTTGATATAATAGGCGAAGAAACAACCACCTCAGTAAATGACTGCACAATTGATCTTTTTGGAAATGGCAGCGGAAATAAACCAAGTCTACGCAGTTTCTTAACCAAAACCGAATATACAAGGCTGATGTGGTGGCCCCAGAACAAGTTTGAAAGAATGGTAGTCTGGAAGGCAGCTCAAATGAAAGATTCCGATTATACTCCTTATAATC
>JBLNGL010000601.1:0-6467 GCA_050264735.1 Ignavibacteria bacterium
AAGTAATTGAATTGAAAATGATATAGGAATTCTTCTGGCTTATTAGCAAAATTATCTCAGGAATAATCCAGACCGAGTCTTTGAAATTTTTCCAATCATGTTCCGAGTGTTCGGGAGTAAATTTTACGGCACACAAAAATAATGGAACTTTTAATGAAGGATAAGATTCCCAGTTATTAATCCATCTGTTTTTATATTCCCTTATTTTTTTATCTGCTGCCGAGAACCTTTGGCTGCCGTTTTCAACAATTTCAGCCGCTTTGGAAACAGCTATAAACTTATATTCTTCATCAGGTTTTTCAAAAAAGATTAGGGGATCCTGGCTTTTTAAAAGATCATCTATTGAAATTTTAGTAAAAATTTGGTCATTCCGAAGGATAAAGCTTACAAGATTTTCACCATCCTGAAAAGATTGAGACGAGGATTTTTTCTGTTTCAGAAAATCTGCCAGAGAACTAACTGCCGCAGAAAAAAATTCTTCCATTAAATGTTTGTAAGATTAATAAAAATTTGATAAAAATTAGTAAAATTATAAAAAACTAAAATATTATACCTTCTTCTATAGTTTCAAGCAGACGCAGGTAGCTTTCATATCTTTCCATAGAAATTTTGTTCTTCTCTACTGCGTTAATTACGGCACATCCAGGCTCATGCTGATGCGTACAGGTATTAAAGCGGCATGCGGGAATGTATTCTTTAAATTCGATGAAATAATACCCTAGATCTTCTTTTTTTATCCCGTAGGGATCAATCTCCCTAATCCCCGGAGTATCAATTACATAAGTATTTTCTTCAACATTCACCATTACGCTTGTTACGGTAGTGTGAGTACCACGATCAGTCTGACGGCTGATTTCACCGGTCTGAAGATTAAGCTGAGCATACATTTTGTTTAATAAAGAAGATTTACCCACTCCGGATTTACCAATGAAAATATTTTTTTTCCCTTTTAAGGAATTTTTTAATTCACTCAGTCCTGCACCGGTTACCGCACTTGTTTTAAAAACATCGTAGCCGATGGATCTATAAATATTTTTAGAATGACTAATATATTCATCTTCACCCAGATCAATTTTATTTATAACGATAATCGGTTCCATATTTGAGCTCTCGGCACTTACCAGTAACCGGTCAACTACTTTGTTGTTGAACACAGGCTCGGCAACGCTGCTTACGATGCAGACATTATCCAAATTTGATGCAATAATTTGTTCAAGCCGTTCGCCTCTATATCCGGCTCCTTTTATTCTCGGTGCTTTTCTAGAAATATAATTGACTCTTTTTTCAATCTTGTGAATTGCACCAGTTTTATTATCCAGCAGATCGAAATGAACAGTATCACCCACTGCCGCAATATCGGTATGGGAGAGCTTATCTTTTTTAAGTTTATATTCCAGTTTAAATTTACCTTTTAAACTACAGCGGATTAGTCCCGGCAGTTTATCAGAATAGATATAAAAATCTTTACTTTCGATCCTGAAGACAATTCCTTTTATAAAGAACCTCCTTTTTAAAATTAAAAAGTCCGGTAAATACCGGACTAAAAAATAAGCGGGTTGATAATTTTAGTCAATTATTGCAGTCATAATCAGAGCTAAAATCTAAAGATAGCACTTAAGATAAAATTATCGGTTGTGATTTTCTGTAAAGTTCTGGATAATCCGGAGCCGTAATTATCTCCGAAATCTTCCCACCAGCCGTATGCGTAACCCAAATCGATTCCAATAACTTCTCCAGCCAAGAATCCGATACCGCCGGTTAAATATTTCCTATCATACCTCGGGGGGTCGTTCCAATATGGCGAAGGCTGTACAAGCAATCCGCCTCTTAATCTTAAGCCAACTTCCGGAATTGTAAATTCCAGGCCGATGTTATAGTTGACAGTAGGTTCGAGCTGGTCTTTTATATTTTTATTCAGATTAGACTGAGTATTAGCAGGATCCTCAAATCCGGCCAGGTTATCGAATTTACTCTGTGAATAATCGATCAATGTTCCTTCTGCACTGAAAATCAAACCCATCACGTTAACCGCAAATCCGAAGCCAAATTCATAAGATGTTACAATATCATATTCAACTTGATCGCTGTAAGGATCTAAAGTAAATCCTGTATTTGCAAAATCGCTCGAGAAATTATCCGAGTAGTTTTCTTTTATTGTATAGACTTTAGGGAATTGAACAGTGGTCCCGATACGCAGCATCGGGCTGAGCTGGTAGATCAATCCGAGTTTAGCATCCCATCCGGAGATATCCCAATTAAGATGTTTATCGATATGGAGTAATTGAAAATCGATTGTCCTGTCATCATTGGGATCCACTTGATCTTGATAAAGGTTGTTTACATCTTCCTCATTGTAATTATAAGTATAATCGTATTTCCCACCAATAATATTTACGTTTACTCCGACGAATAAATTTTGATAGATTTCCGCCGCACCAGAGAATGTCCAGTTATTTATATCGCCGGAACCAAGAATATCGCCATATTGCAAAAGTCCGGCATTAATAGGAGTAACATCATTATTACTGCCTTCCGGTCGATAGCTTAAACCCAGATAGTACATATTATCATCATTAAGCTGAGTATTGTAATTAATGTACGATGATGTAGGATTTACTGCAGAGAACTTTAATGCACTTGTAAGATCTTTGGTTTTATGATATGCCAATCCGAATACAAGGCTTCCGCGCACTGTCGGGAATGGTAATGCAAAGCTGATTCTGCTGAAATGGGTTGCGCTGTTTGAATAATAGGCTGTGGTATTAAAAAAATCCGCTTTATTATCATAATTCAAATAACCAAATCCGCCGGAAAATTCCACTCTTTTTATTAAACCGAAACCTGCAGGATTAAAGAATGCAGCAGAAGCGTCATCACTTAATGAGATATAACTATTTCCCATTCCAAGTGCCCGGGCGTTTGAACCTAACCCCGGAACTGCTACTCTTACAACATCATTAGTATTTTGAGCATTAACACCGGCGGCTGTTATAAATAAGAAAATGACCCCTGCAAAAAACCTGGAAAATATCTTCATTATTTTCTGCCCCCGGTATTACGGCCGCCGTCACTGTTTCGGCTGCCGGAACCGGAATTATTTTCGGAACCTCTGGATCTTTCCGTTTCAGTTCTAGGTGAGCTGCTTGAGTTGTCATTTGAGCTTGAAGTGGTTGTTGAACCGGAACCTGTATCATTATTATTGTTATCCGATGATCTGTCTCTTGTCGGAGTAGTCGTTTGAATTATATTGCCGTTGTTATTTCCGTTATCCGGATTTCTCCTGTCGGTTGTAGATCTCCCGCCGTCGGTATTTCTTGATCGCGTAGCCTCCCTGTTTCTTTCGATGTTGGTATTATCAGTCTCTGTATAATCAGGAGGAGTAATCGTTAACCACCAGGGATAATCATAAAAGTAATAATAATCTCCGTAGTAGTAATCGGGATAATAGCTTTGATACTCATAATCTCTCTCTGAAGGGAACTCCTCACCAGGAGTCCAAATGATCGTGTAGCACCCCGGTACAATGGCTGCGAGACTTAAGATCAAGAATAAATTAATTAAATAGCGTTTCATTTTATTATCTCCTTCTGCCGGAACCGGAGTTAGACCTTCCGGTACTGTGGTTAGAAGATCCTGTAGAACGCGGCGAAGAAGTATTATTTCTCGGCGTATTATAACTTCTCGGCGGATTACTATTTCTTTGCGGAGACGAATATGATTTCGAAGTGTTCCCGGATCTTTGCCTGCCGTATGTGTTACTGCTGCCCGAGGTATTTCCTCTGTTTGTCCCGGAGACTCTTGTTTGCCTTTTAGTGTTTGGATTATTTTTCAGAATTTTTCTGTCATTATTTCCACTGTTTGTCCCGGAGACTCTCGTCTGTCTTTTAGTATTCGGGTTATTTTTCAGAATTTTTCTATCATTATTCTCTTTTAAAGTTCCGGTTCTATCATTATGATTTGTTCTATTTCGATTCCCGGTCCTCAGCTCTTTATTGCTGTTTGCACTTATTCTGTCTCTGTTTCTCTCACTATTAATAGCCCTATTATTTCCGGAATTTATATCTCTTTGTCTTTCTTCGGAAAGGTTAGTCCTATCGTAAACATTATTATTATTCCCCATACGGTTCCGTGTTCCTCTCAGACCGTCATTATTTCTGGTGCGGTAAATATCACGGGTTCTTTCTCCATAATATCCATTATTATAATGATCTGCGTAATATGGATATCCGTGATAATATGGGTAACCGTAATATGGATATCCACCGTAGTAGTATGGATAATAAGAATAATAGAATGAAAATGGATAATAATAAGGCCAATACCAATAAGCGGGAGATCCGCACCAACCCCACCAGGGATCATAGCATGGATAGTACGAGTCATAGTAACCGAAATGGAATCCTACTGAAAAGGAAGGGTAATAATAAGAATAGTATCTATGATATGGATAACCTCCATAATAATAATTATTAATTATTGTAGTGCTGTCGTCATAGTATTCCGAATCGGGATAACTTTCTTCGTAACTATCGGTGTATTCCTGGTTTTCATTATTCTCCGTATAACCTGTATCCCAACCATAGTTTTCACCCTGCATACCTACTTGAGTATAACAACCGGCAAGAAAGACAGATATTACTGCGGCTGCCAATAGCTTATATAAATGTAACTTTTCCATAGGGCCTACCTCCAAAAAACTTTTACAAAATATGACAAAAATCGTTCCCGATTATAGTTTTAAATCATGCTTATAATATGGGAAAAAGCAGAGCAGAAATGATTGGATTGTACAATAAAGTACACGGACTTGTATATGATTATCTACACTAATTAAAATATACTTTTTATATACTCTATTTTAATGGCTCGGTCTGCCGATCCGGGGCTCCATTCTTTATTATCCAGCAGATCCCGCAGATCAAATCCTAGAGTAAAGCCGTCCCCTATAGACCATCTTAATCCCATATTAAGATAACCTTTCCCGCTGCTTAAAGCAGGGGATGTGTTATTATCATTAAAAGCAAAATCATATTCACCTAGAAACGAAAAGTCGGCTCCGATAGTTTTTTCGAATCCTAGGAAAAGATTTATAAAATTATCACCGTCTTTTGTCTCAAGAGAATAATTGACAGTGCCGTGGATGCTTAAATATCCAAGGAGTTCAAAATTTTTGCTTACAGCTCCAAAAAATCCGGGAGATTTTATTTCATACCTGCTTACCGAATCAATATATTCACCTTTGCCCTGCGAATCGAATCCCAGAACCATTGCGGGAAGCAGGGCAGATTCATTAAATAATCTGAAGCGGATATTTACTCCGGGCCATTTATACCATTTCGGCTCACCCGCACCGATAATATTTGCGCCTCCGTAGGAAATTCCAAAGCTTACATTATCAAAAATCCCGGCTTCTAATTTTAAAATAAAAACTCCGAACGGCATTATTTCATTAGTTACACCGACAAAACCTTTTTCAAGCACACCTGCTGTAGACATATCGACCAGCGAACGGTACTCGTATTTGGCTCTTTCACCTGCAGTACCCTGAGCGAAATTTAAACAGCTGGAGATTAAGATAATGCTGATAAACAGTGAATTTTTTTTCATATTGCCCTCTGAATGAAAATAGTACTGGATATCATATTGTAAAAATGTGCAACTTCGAAAGTAAGAGCAAGTTTTAAAGGGAAAAAATTGAAGAGGAATTTGATTAGCAGAAAATTTCTTTTCATTATTAAAGATTAGTATGATGCCGCGGCTTGTCTGCTTATTCCCGCTTTTTTTATTCTTAAAATATTCCTGAGCATATAGTAAATTATTTGATTAACAATTTCATCCGGAACACCGTCCGTATGCTTAGATTTGATTCTCATATCGCATTGATCATTTACGTAATCGATTACAAAAAATTTATTTTCGTTTGTAAGCACAATTTCCGTTGAAAAAAAATCCAGATGAATAATGTTAGCAATTTTTTTGGTAATCCTGCTTATTTTAAACAAATTATATCTTATAATATCTTCTTGAGTCATTGTATCATAAAGATGTGTTTGGTCATCCCACCAGACAGGTATTACTTTACCGAAAGCCCAGAAGCAGCGGAACCAGGCACGTCTTTGGTCGAGCATAGTAGGGAAAATTTTTTCCTGCAGCAGATATTTATCATTAGAGTTCATTATCCGTTCATCAAATATTTCTTTTAGAGTTTCGGCACCTGTAACTACACCGCTGCCGCCGCCGGTGTTATTGCACGGTTTTATTATAAACGGTCTTCCCAGCCTGGCCAGATCATCAACAGAGATAAAAATTTCTTCTCTTTCCTTATGCGGCGGAATAATTATGGAATATGGTACATTTAAACCGGCAGTAATGAATTCAAGATGCATGCTGGCTTTGTCTATAGCGTGAAGAACATTTTTATAGGGATTAAATATCAGAGTTTTACGGCGGTTTAATATCTTTCCAAG
>JBLNGL010000602.1:0-6249 GCA_050264735.1 Ignavibacteria bacterium
CAAATACAATTTTATTTTTTTCTTCTTTAAGGTGACGCAATCCCACTTGTCCGGATTGGATTCCTTGTTACGATTTTAGAAAGATTCTGAGATAAACTCAGAATGACACCTCGTTCAACGATCACCTTTCACCGATCACCTTTCACCGATAACCGTTCACCGATAACCGTTCACCGTTTACCGTTCACCGATTACCTTTCTCCTTTTTGCCAACGGCTGCTTGATCAGCTTATGATACCCGTATTTAAATTTTGAGCTTAATGCCGAAAAAGCATAAAGGCTTGTAGGGAATGCAAACGAAGGCTCAAAGTAGCAATTAATTGTGCATCCTTTGCAGAAGTCGAAACGCCCTTCCATTTTTTTAAAGTAATTAATTTTTTCCGAATTTCTTATTTCTTTAATCGGCTTGTCGATAATTATTTTTTCAGTCCCGGAATGATAGCATGGAAGGATAATTTCATTATAAGGCGAAATAACTATTACTCTCGATACTGCTTTGCAGGATGGTTTATTAATATCATTCCCGCCGTCTCTACGTAATTTTAAAAATCCTTTGTTAAGATAGATGCCGGATCTTCCTTCGATATATTCTTCAATAAAATCTATAGCATTTATAGAAAGCCCCGGATTTCCGAAATAAGAAAATACGGGATTAACCAGCAGCACCAAATCATTTTTTACGGCAATCTCATGCATCCGCGGAAGTTTTTTATAAGTATCATCCGTAACCGTAAACAGTATATCTGGAAACTCACCAAGGGATTTTGCTATTTTAATGCTTTCGAAAATAAATTTGAAGCAGTTGACTTTTCTTATTTTATTATGCTCTTCTTCATCAGGCGAGTCTAAAGAAAAATGAAGAAGGTTAACATTGCCGGCAAGTTTTTCGGCAAATTTCGGATAAAGAAGCGCATTAGTTGTAATGCTTGTCTGCATTTTCAGGTTTCTTGCATATTTAGCCATAAGATGAATATCCTTATGCAAAAGCGGCTCACCTCCTGTTAAATCGATAAACTTTACTCCAAGCTCCGCCATTTCCGAAACGTTTCTTTTGAAATCTTCCAGTCCGGCGAAAGGAGTTTTATTGAAATTTTCGTGAATACCAAAATGGCAGAATTCGCAGTAAGCATTGCACCGGTATGTAAGATAATAATTGCAGAGGAGCAGCATCAGTATTTTCTTTCTTTCCAGATTACAGTCCTGTTGGAAAATAAAACGAATGGAAGAGCTGTAACATAGATTATATAGTAAAGCTCGAAAGTTAAAAAGTATTTCAGGTTTTTTAAGATGCCCAAACGGTTATGAATTGGATACAGCACAAAAAAATCTATAACTATTTTAAAGAAGACCATATATATCCATGTACCGGCTGCGGCAAATGAGCTGAAAAAATTCAGCAGCACTAAAGGAGTAATGAATGCGCAGAAGTTTGTTACAAAACCGAAAATAAAGAGTAAATACCCGGGAAGCGGAACTCCTATTCCTCCCACGGCCCACCGTTTTTTCTGCCTGAATAATTCTTTAACAGATCCGCAGGGCAGAGACTTGACCATTGCATCTTTATCCAGAGGTGCAATAATTTTATATTTCCGCAGCTTCCAGATTGCATTCAGCAAATTAAAATCTTCGGTTACGCTGAACGGAAGGCTTTCATACCCGCCTACTTCATTATAAGCGCTTTTCCTGTAGGACATATTATTCCCGATGCAGCTGATAGGAGTGCCTAAATTGATAGTGCCGGAAGCAACAAACAGAAGATAAATAAAATCTACCGCCTGCATTCCGGCAAAATTACCTTCGGCAATCTGAGTTGTAAATCCGGTTACTGCAGCTACATTGTCGGTGTAATATGAAACGGTTGCTTTAACCCATGACGGGGAGACTGTGCAGTCTGCATCTGTGGTTAAAATAATTTCCCCTGCAGCAACATCGAGCGCATTTGCCAGTGCGTTTGTTTTCCCTTTTAGCCGTCCTATTTCTTTTTTTGTAATAATCTTTTTGAATTTCGGCTTGCCGCAAATGAATTCATCTATAATTTTTCCGGTTGAATCGGTTGACTTATCATCAACTAAAATAACCTCAAGCTTTCCTTCGGGGTAATCTATACTATCCAGAGAATTTAAACATTTTAATATATTCTTCTCCTCATTTCTTGCGGCTACAATTACAGTTGCTTTAGGCAGGATTGCCGAGATGCTCTTCGGGAACTTCCTGCTTGCGCCAATTATGAAAAGGACAGATTGAATAAAATATCCGCTTAAAGCAATTAGAAAAATTATTTCAAGCATCCGGCAGGATCTCCGATTTCGAATCCTTTTTTTTGTGCTTTCCCGGAAATAATTTCAAGGGCTTCTAAAACTACTTTTTCAGATTTGATGCTGTCGTGCAAAACTATGATGGAATTTTTTTTTAAATATTTGTTTACAGCTAATTTAATAAGATTTAGATCATTTTTGTAATCGTATGTCAATAAGGACCACATTACATTTCTTAAATTAAAGTCCTTTAATAATTTCCCGGTTGAAAGATTAAATCTTCCGTAGGGTGGTCTGAAATATCTAACCGGATAATTAAAATCATTTTTTAAAAGAGAATTGAATTTTTGTATTTCATCAATGATTTCTTTTTCCGGGATACCGGTAATTCTTTTATGATTAAATGTATGATTTCCGATTGAATGTCCTTCAAATATTATTTGTTTAAATAATTCAGGATGCTTATGGACATTACTCCCCACGCAAAAAAATAAAGCTTTAATTTTTCTTTGTACTAAGAATTTTAAAATTATTTCTGTGGAACCGGGGTTCGGACCGTCGTCAAAAGTCAGAAGGATTTTGTTATTGATAGTGCTCCAGTAAAAATCATTAAATAACTTTTTAATAAGGTATGGCGGGGTGTAAAGATATTTCAAAATTAAAAATCCTATTTGCATTAATAATTAATTAGAAACACTCTGAAAAATGCTCTTATAATATTATAATAATTATATTTCTAATAAATCTGTCCAGAATAAAAATAACTCACTCAAATCGATGCCTGCCAGCCTGTCTTGCCGACAAGGCAGGCAAGGCAGATCTCTCTTAAAAGGAGACTGTGTGAAAATTCGGAAACCGTTGAGACGGTTACGATTCGTTTGTTTTTTCATCCACGGGGCTGACAAAAAAGTAATAATTATTCAAAAAAAATAGAACACGGATAACGCAGATTACACTGATTTACACGGATCTTTAAATTGAAAATTACTTTTTAGTCAATCCCATAATATTCACACAATCTCTTTATACAGGAGAGCGGGGATGAGCTTCTTAATGTATAAAAAATATTATAATATTTTAGTTATTGAAAAGATATTTTCGTTTTCAAAACTATTTTGGACAGCACTGATTCTGAATTAATTTATCTGGCTCCAAAGCATTAAAGACCTCAAAGGCAGGCATCTCAATCTTATTGGCGTCATCTGCAAGATATTTTTCCCGTGCCGTTAACATTGAAATTTCAATCCCCTTTCTAAAAGAAATACAGAAGCTATATATTAAGGCGAAGCGAACCTATAAAGTTTCTTCCTGCTGCCGAGATACCTGAAGAATAAGGTCTGTATCTCCGGTCAGTAATATTCTCTACACCAAAATATGCTTCAAAGTTTTCAAGAAACCGGCAGCTCAATTTAAAATTGAGTGTATACCAGGACGGAGTATATATTTCACCATTTTCATCTTTAGCATAAACATAGTCTTTTTCAGATTCACTAGGAGCTAAATCTTCGTGAAGTATCTTTCCGTTATAAACAGCATAAAGATTTGCTTCCACCTTATCTTTTCTGAAAATTAATTCTGTTTTGCCAAACCATGGCGCAGCGTGTCTTAAAGGGACAGTGTCACCTGCATCATCTACCTCCTCACCTTTCTGATAGCTTAAGCTGGTTCTTATATTAAAATAGTTAAAAATATTTATATGAAGAGAGGTCTCTATTCCCCATACATGAGCATTTGCTGCATTTTGAATTGCCTGAACCTGGCTTAATTCTCCGCCGTAAAAAATACTATCCATTCCATTTAATGTAAAATCACGCCTTACCAATGCATTATCAAGATATATATAATATGATGCGATATTGAAAGCAGCAATTCTTGAAAATAATTTGGTTACTCCTATTTCGGCATTGTAAGCATACTCATGTTCAAGATCAGGATTCGGTATTACAACTGAACCCGGCTCTGAATCAAAAACTTTTCCCATATCATCAATATTAGGAGCACGGAACCCTGTTGACAAATTTAAATTAATCTGCCAGTCACTTTGAGGATGTACTACCAATCCGGCACTTCCGGTAAGCGCACCAATTCTCAACTCAGCAGCTGTAAATGGGAATGGATAAAATGTTGTATCAAATTCGGCATCAAGTGCAACATAATTATAGCGCAGACCAGCCTGAAAAATATACTGCGGTGAAAACTTTTGTTTATAAGTCATGTATGCACCGAAAGAATTCCAGGTTGAACCATCAGGATACCTTGAAGGACCGGGAGTAATTTCTCCAGTTAAAATATTCTCAGAGTTGCCGGTTGATTCAACTTTGTTTAATACAGCTTCAACACCATAAAATAAATTTGAGCTTTCATTTAATTCTTTAATCATATCAAGGTTCAATGAAAATGCATCAACTTTTTCAGTGTTGTTTGTTCTGTCATCTGCATTCAAGTCACGGTCATGCCTGCTCTCTTCAAAATTCTGATATGCAAGAATTAATTTGGCCAGATCATAAACAGAATTAGATGAAAAATTATTTATTGATAATGAATTCATCACCCATTTCTGCGGACCGTAGTACCATTCGGCTGATCTGAGTGTACCGCCTCTTGGGCGAAGCAGTCTGTCATATCTTGAATAATCTGAAGTATTTGAATAATGAAGAGCATACTCGAACTCCCATGCATCGGCGGGCATAAATAAAATTTTCTGCATTACATTTATCTGGTCGTAACTTGATTCCTTCTGTTCCAGAGGATCGGGATTAATAATAACAGAATCCATTCCATTAATCCTCTCCTGATAAGTCGGTCTGAGGTAATCATCCGGTCCGTTCGAACCCATTACCAGGTCACCAAAATCTGAATAAGTTACACTGGTTAAGAATCCCCAGTTCTGAAAACCGATATTAAAATGCAGATGTCCTGTTTTTTCCATATTAGCAGAAGAATATCTTGTCATCGCACTTGCATCAAACAAAACATTTTCACCAAATGATAATCTTGGAGAAAAAGTATGAAAGTTCATTATTCCTCCAATAGCATCGCTTCCGAAAATAACTGAACCGGGTCCGAAAATTACTTCCGTATGATCAATTGCATTTGCATCAAGAGAAATTACATTCTGGAGGTTTCCGCTTCTGAAAATTGCTGTATTCATTCTTATACCATCCACAACTATAAGAAGCCTGTTTGTGGAAAAGCCTCTTATCATAGGACTACCTCCGCCAAGCTGGCTTTTTTGTATAAATACATTTCCGGACAAGCCAAGCATATCAGCAGTTGTCTGCGGATTCTGGAAATCCACATCACGCGGAGTTATAACTTCAATGGTGTTTGGGTTTTCACTTTTGTTTTCCTCCCACCTATTTGAACTTACAACAACATTATCAAGTGAAATACTGGTTTGTACCATAAGTATGGTAAAGTTATTCTTTTCTATTTCTTCAAAAGAAAGTTCAAGTTTTTCATAACCGAGCAGACGAAAAACAAAAAGTTTGGTTTTATCCAGTTTTGAGATATCTGCTTTACCATTAGTATTTGTATGTATTGCCCCGTTAGGATCAATATTATATATGGAAACCAGCTCAAGAGGATACTGATCTTCTGCATCTTTTACGGTAACAACCTGTGAATAGACGGCAATTCTAAATAATAAAAGTAATAATAGAATCTTTTTCATTATTTATACCTTCTATAGTTAAAAGTCAATCCGGATAAGGCACACTTTACCCTTATCGGATTTATGTGAACATATTTTGTTATTCGTGCAGGAGATTACACACGCGGAGGAGGAGATTCCGGGAAATGTTTTCCTTCTAGCAGCTCAGAGGGTATTTTAGAATTATATGATTCGTCTGAATAACCAAGAGATTGGTATTTTATTTCAGACGGCAACGAATAAAATGGATTGAAATAATTTATTATTTTTTTTGAATCTTCAGAATTACTAGTTAAACCGCTGAGTATCCTATCCATCGCATCAAATAAAGCAGACTCTTTT
>JBLNGL010000603.1:0-3242 GCA_050264735.1 Ignavibacteria bacterium
CCTGTTTCTGAAGTTAATGCCAATAATGTCGCCTCATCCAGAAGCTGCATGCCTTCCGAAATATTCCCCTTATTCACCAGCATAAATCCCTTTGAAGCTTCGGCGAGCATTTCACCTTCTAGGTTATTAAGTGATTTGCTTAATTCCAAACTTTCTTCAGTAAGTTTTAAAGCAAGATCGATGTTTTTTTCAAATAAAAAAAGGAGCCTGGCTTTCATAATCTTAATTAAGATAAGCTCCCTGCTGCTTTCCAATCCTTCAAGCAGATTTTCAGCACGTCTTAACCAGCCGTTTGCAACCGCATACTCTCCTTTGAAATCCAGGTAATCCAAACCAATTAAGCCGGCAATTCTAGAAGCTCCGTATTTGTCATTTTTCTCCAGGAATAAATTATAGGCTTTCAAACGGTATTCAAAAACCGATGATGCTTCATTAAGCCACCAGCAGGCGGAAGCCAGATCTTCATAAAGTTCGCCCGATTCTCTTGCCGCTGCTTCTTCCGTCAATAATTTTTTTGCTTTGTCACATTCACCGGCAGATAATGCCTGGCGGCCTTGATGCAATAATTCGTTTTCCATTTAACAACTAAATAATTCCTAATAAAAATATATTTATCAGTTTTTTTTTAAGAGGTGCTATGAGACAAATCCCATTAATATTTTGAAAAAAACGAGAAATGGAGTAATGGAGCCATGAAATGTTTGGATGTTGAAAATTTGAAAACCGGATTAATTTGAAAGGCAGCTTTTTTTACGTGCCCATGTACTTTTCAAAAAACTTTTTAATTTCTTTGTTCATCTCCGTTTTGGCCCATGAGCTCTTATCCACAAAAACGTGAACGGTTGTTACTTTTGCACAGCTCTCGCCTTTTCCGTTTTTACAATCATACCGTAATTCAAATGACGACTGCTTCAGCTGCGATACCTTGACTTCAACTAAAATTTCTTCTCCATATTTAACCGGTTTAAGATATGAAGCTTCGCTTGAAATAATAGGAACAATGTAAGTCTCATTTTTCCAATAATCTTCTATTAAGCTAAAACTTTCAATCAATGCTTCATAAGCTGAATGGCAGAGTTCATACACCCGTGCATAAAATAATATTCCTGCAGGGTCGCAGTCAAAAAAATTTATCTTTTTTTTATAGATAAACATAAATTTTACCTAAAAGTTAAAATTAGCTTTTGAGCAAAATTATAGCGAAGGAATGTTTTAAACAAACGGAAGGTTCATTTTTTTAAATTATTGACATTGGCCTCACCGAAGAACCCACAGCCATACTTTCATGCTTCACTTTCATCAGGCTTCTATGAACAGACTCTGCGCATTTTCTTCCTTCGGCAATTGCCCATACTATTAAGGATTGTCCCCTTCTCATATCTCCGCAGCCAAATACTTTTTTAATTGAGGTTTTATAGGGATCGGGGAAATCTCCGGAAACTGCTTTAACATTCCCCTTCGCATCCAGCTCAAGTCCTTTTTCCTTTAATTGGTCTATTAATCCTTCATGTAAAGGATGAACGAATCCGGCAGCAATTAGAACTAAATCTGCTTTTAATTCGAACTCAGTACCAGGGACATCAATGAATTTGCCTCCTTCAAATTTTACCTCATTGCACAATAAAGCTGAAACTTCGCCTTTCCCGTTGTCTTTAAACTCTTTAGTGTTTATGCTCCACTTCCGGTTAACTCCTTCCTCATGGCTGGAGGAAGTACGGAGTATTAATGGCCAATTAGGCCACGGAGTAGAATAATCACGGTTTATAGGCGGCTGCGGCAGAACTTCGAGCTGATTTATTGATTTTGCTCCCTGTCTGTTTGAAGTTCCGACACAATCCGAACCAGTGTCTCCCCCTCCGATAATGATAACATCCTTGCCTTTTGCAGTAATTTGATTTTTGATTTCTTCTCCGGCATTTACTTTATTCTGCTGGGGAAGGAATTCCATTGCAAAATAAATTCCCTTAAGAGTTCTTCCCGGAATTTGAATATCTCTGGGCTTTTCACTGCCTCCGGCTAAAATAACTGCATCAAAGTTCATTAAAAGATCTTCTGCAGGTAAAGTCACGCCAATATTAGTGTTAGTCTGAAACACAACCCCTTCAGCTTTCATCTGCTCCAAGCGTCTGTCAATAATCCATTTTTCCAGCTTAAAATCGGGAATCCCATACCGCAGCAGACCGCCGGGTTTATCATTTTTTTCAAATACAGTTACCGAATGCCCAGCCCGGGCTAATTGCTGAGCTGCAGCCAGACCAGCAGGTCCGCTTCCTACAACTGCAACTTTTTTGCCTGATAATACTTTAGGCGGCCGGGGAGTTACCCAGCCTTCCTGAAATCCTCTGTCAATGATTGCGCGTTCTATCGATTTTATAGTAACCGGAAGATCATTTATTCCGAGTACACAGGCACTTTCGCAGGGAGCAGGACAAAGTCTTCCTGTAAATTCAGGAAAGTTATTAGTTGAATGAAGATTTTCCAATGCTTCCTTCCAGTGATCCCTGTAAACCAGGTCATTCCATTCAGGTATATAATTTTGAACAGGGCAGCCGGTATCTCCGTGGCAAAACGGAATACCGCAATCCATACATCTTGCACCTTGAATTTTTGCCTGTTCAAGAGTAAATGAATGCTCAAATTCCTTATAGTGTTTGATTCTTTTATCAATAGGATCAATCCGGGGTTTAGATCTTTTATATTCCTTAAATCCGGTTGGTTTACCCATTAGCTGCCTCCGCCTCTATCTCTTCACTGCTGCGGTTCTGCAATTCAGACGAGGTCTCAGAAGCCTTTTCTTCTTCCAGTTTCTGCAGAGCAATTTTGTATTCTCCAGGCATTACCTTCCAGAAACTGTTTTTCTCCTCATCCCAACTATCTAGAATCTGTTTTGCTCTTTTTGAGCCCGTATACTCAAGGTGTTTGGAAATTAGATTTTTAACTTCGTAGAAGTCATTTTCATTTATAATTGTTTCGACATCTACCATTTGTTTATTAATGTATTTCATAAATTGGTTTTTGGGATCCCAGACATAAGCAATCCCACCCGACATTCCGGCCGCGAAATTCCTTCCTGTTTTACCGAGCACAACGACTACACCTCCGGTCATATATTCACATCCATGATCGCCTACTCCTTCGACTACGGCATAAGCACCCGAATTCCGGACTGCAAATCTTTCTCCGGCTAAACCATTAATATAAGCCTCTCCTCCTGTAGCGCCGTATAAACAGGTATTCCCGAT
>JBLNGL010000604.1:0-2539 GCA_050264735.1 Ignavibacteria bacterium
ATATTAATTTCCCTGGAAGACGCAGTTATTAAATATTTTTCTCCTTGATATTTTATTTCAGGAAAAACCTCCGCAAATTTTTTACTTTTATATCCATTCGGAATTTCTTTCGGGGTAAATAAAATATTTCTTCTTAAAGAAATTATATAGTGATTTTCCGTTTGGCTGATTGAATAAAAAGGTCCTTCAGAAATTATTTTAACATTCTTATCCGGCACATCAATTGAAACCAGAGATCCGCTTTTTAGGCTGTCTATAAATTTTTCAAATTGATCGGCTGGCGGAAGCATCAGTGAATTCACTTTTATTTCCGAAACAAAATTTTCGGTGCCGCTGTATTTTTTATAGAGTTTCAAATAAGATTCAATTCCAAACTGTTTCATTAAAAATAAAGAATATAATCCTGCCGCAGGGTAGGTCATGGATGCATCTTCGGATAAAAACACTTCTTTGGTGAGGATCGCATTGAATTTAATTATCCCTGATTTCTGCAGGAAATATCCTGCATCGAATAGAACATTCCTGGAAAGACCCCCTCTTCCTCCCGAAGCAACGGCAAATCCTTCCTGTAAAAAAGGGAGAGTATACAGCGGGAGAGTTTTCAGCTTAAAATTAATTAACAAATGTGCTAGCTCATGAAAATGACAGTTGTAGGTTGTAATAATTTCATCGAATGCGAGTATGTAAATTCCGCGGGTTGCAAAACCGGTTAATTTTTTTATTTCGTCTTCATCCCTGCAGAGAAGGTATATAATTTTTTCATCCTCAAGAAGCTTTCTCTGATTTTCTCCTAGCTGCAGCAAGTCGGCCATAATTGATATATAATTATCAAGCGCTTCGACTGAGTGATCATTAAAAAGGGAAGAGTCGCTGATAAAGAAATCAAAATATTTTGTCTTGAAATTCTTCCACCCGGATGTGAAATAATAAGCAGGAGATATGAATTTGTTACCTTTGAAGTAAAATTCTTTTGAATAATTCCGGGATTGAACAAAGAACGTAATTTTTGAAAAATCTTCATCCAGCATTTCTTCTTTCAGCAGATATGATGTTTTACTCTCCCTGATTTCGTGCTTTACCTGTTCATCGATATCAAAAGAAATCAGAAATTTATTCTTTATTCCTTCATACTGAATTCCCAGTCTTTCCGATTTTGCCAGCTCGCTTTTATTTAAATATTTTAAAAGATCATCGGCATCGGCTATCAGATCTTTAAAAAAATCTCTAATCTCTTTATTAATTTGCTGGGGGAAATTTTGGGCACATAGAAAGGCTATAAAAAGGAATAATATCCTCATGAAAGCTCCCGATTATGTTTGAGGAGATAAAAGTAAAGGATTAAGCTTTAAGTTAAAAGACAGGATTCCGGTTGCATCCGGGTATAAAAAAAAGTCTCAGCGGGGTTTGAAATTTTTTAACCTGAGGGAGTTGCTTACAACAGAAACCGAACTGAAAGACATTGCAAGCGCAGCAAAAACGGGGTTAAGCATTCCAAGAGCTGCTAACGGAATCCCGATTATATTGTATATGAAAGCCCAGAATAAATTTTGTTTTATAATCGAGATAGTTTTTTTTGAAAGCTGAACGGCGTGAACAATATCTATCGGATTATCCTTCATTAAAACGATTGAAGCTGCATCAACCGCAGCGTCTGTTCCGCTTCCGACCGCTATTCCTAAATCACTTTGGGCCAATGCAGGCGCATCGTTTATTCCGTCCCCGGCCACTGCAACTATTTCATTTTCTTTCTGATACTTTTTAACTATATCGGCTTTGTGTTCCGGCAGTACCTCTGCTTCAAAATAATCTATTCCTGTTTTTGCCGCAGTCAATTGAGCCGTTTTTTGATTATCTCCCCTGGGCATTACTGTTTTTATTTTCATTTGCTTCAGCTTTCCCACAGCAGAAATTGAAGAGGCTTTTACTTTATCCTCAAGAACAATCAGTCCTTGAATTGAACCATTTATGCCAAGGTAAATAATAGTGTTTCCGTTTTTGAGCAGTTCATCGGAAATTTCCTCAAAACTATTCAAGCTAATTGAATTGCTGCTTATAAATTTTAAATTTCCGATTACAATTTTATCCCCGGCTAAAATACCTTTGATGCCGAATCCTGTTGTGCTATGGAACTCTTCGGGTTCCAATAATTTTAAGTTTTTTAATTTTGCTGAGTTAACAACTGCTTGAGCTAAAGGATGTTCTGACTTGCTCTCCAGCGAGGCAGCGATTTGAAGCAGTTTTTCTTCTGCTATATCTTTAGCAAGGATCTTTATTACTGAATATTTTCCTTCCGTCAATGTTCCCGTCTTGTCAAATATTATAGTTGTAATTTTATGGGCGAGTTCTAGGCTTTCTCCGTTCTTAATTAAAATCCCTAATTTTGCTCCTTTTCCGGTTGCGACCATAATTGCCGTAGGAGTAGCTAAACCTAATGCACACGGACATGCAATAATTAAAACTGAAACAAAGTTTATCAGGGATTTATCAAAATTCCCGGAAATAATCAGCCATCCTGCAAAAGTAAGCAAAGCGATAATTA
>JBLNGL010000605.1:0-4199 GCA_050264735.1 Ignavibacteria bacterium
AGAATTTATCGGTATACTTTTCATCCCCTGTTATCAGGTAGGCTTTTCCGAGCTTCAATCCCTGGTGAAACCTGGCAAGCTCCCACGGAAATTTAATATCCGCGCCTTTAGGAAAATTAAAAAAGTCGCTGCGCCAGCCGAGATCTTTCCGCCATTCGTATTTTCCCTTGTAATCAAATTGCCAGTTAATTTTTTCCCCCAACCAATTTTCCCCCGAACAGAATAAATTATATCTGTTCTCAATTATTTTATCGGCATGACTGATAATTTCATTCTGCGGCTCTATATCTTTAAGAATTTCGGCGGAATTCCTGAAATCATCCGGATTTTTGTAAAATTTGAAAGAATAGTTTTGCTTAAAAATATTTATTGTATCGGTTGTAATATAATTTACCTGCGGCAGCCGGAGGTTTTTATTCGAGTAAAAAGATGCTTCAACTTCCCTCCGGAATATTTCCGTACGGAAACTGAAATTGAATTTGTTTAGTAAATCAAAGAAAACTATTTGGGAATGCTTTGCCATTAAGATTAGGTATAGAATAAATTATATATATTTGATCTTATACTTTGTCATACATATGCCGCTTGAATTTAATCAAAATTAAATAAAATTAGTACAAGTATGAAAATCGGAATTACCTGTTACCCTACCTATGGAGGAAGCGGGGTCATTGCGACCGAGCTCGGCAAAGCCCTTGCGCTTAAAGGGCATACAATTCATTTTATCAGCTATGCTCTTCCATTCCGCTTAAATAACTTTATTGAAAATGTAGTCTTTCATGAAGTTGAAATGAGCAGCTATCCGTTATTTGAATTTCCGCTTTACAGCCTGGCTCTAGCCAGCAAAATGGTTGAAGTAGCCAAATATGAAAAGCTCGACCTGCTTCATGTTCATTACGCTATTCCTCATGCGACCAGTGCTTATCTTGCAAAGCAGATGCTCCTGGGTCAAAAAGATCTTAAAATAATTACGACTCTGCACGGCACGGATATTACACTAGTCGGACTGGAGCCTTCATTCCTTCCTCTGGTAAAGTTCAGCATTGAAAAAAGCGACGGTGTTACAGCGGTTTCAAGATTCCTAAAAGAGAAAACTATAACTAATTATTATATCGACAAAGATATAGTTGTAATTCCGAACTTTGTTGATACGGGTGTCTTTAAACCGAAGAAGGAAAACTGCCTGAAAAACCGGATTGCTCCCAAGCATGAAAAAGTCATGATCCATACTTCGAATTTCAGGGGAGTAAAGAGAGTAATGGATACAATTAAAATCCTGGATAAAGTTATTAAGGAAGTTCCGGTGAAATTAGTTCTGGTGGGCGATGGTCCCGACAGATCAGAATGCGAGCGCTTAAGCCGCCAGCTTAACCTTTATGAGCATGTTAAATTCCTTGGGAAGCAGGATGGCCTCGTTGATATTTTAAATTGTGCTGATTTATTCCTCATTCCTTCTCAATCGGAAAGCTTCGGGTTATCGGCCCTTGAAGCAATGGCCTGCGGACTCCCGGTTGTAAGCTCAAGTGTGGGAGGTCTGCCGGAGTTAATTAAACATAACGAGACAGGTTATATAGCCGAAATCGGGGACATCGACAGGATGTCCAGGTATGCAGTTGATCTTCTTGCAAATGAAAAAAAATATAATCTCTTTTCTGAAAACTCACGCAGCAGGGCAGTTGAATTTTTTGATAAAAGCAAGATCATTCCGCAGTATGAGGAATATTATACACATATACTGGAATCCTGAAATAAATAATTGTTGGTAGCCAAATTGACCGAAAAAGAATTCATTGCATCTTTGACCAATAAGATTTTGTCTGAAGGATTAAAATCTTTCCCGGAAGATTTCAGGGAAATAAAGGATTTTCAGGAAATTAATCTCCCATCGAAATCATTATTAATCGGGACGGAATTATTCGGCAAGGTTGAAATTATTACTGCGGATGGAAGTTTTGTTCTGCAGGCGGAAAATTATAACCAGGCAAAATATATTATATATGCCGGCAGAAATAAAAGCTGCAGAATAAAAATCCCTGAAAACACGGACGAAATAAAATCTTTATTATCCGGTTATGAAAAGTATTTGGATTCCTTTGTCTTATTAATAGATAAGGAATATAAAAAAAATTTTCAGGATAGAAATTCCGATTTTGTGGTGAATGAAATTTTCAGAGCCTTAAACTTAGTCAGGTATTAATAAAATTTGAAAGAAATAAGCAGCGGAATTTTTGATTATTTAAAAAATCTGTGGGGCGAAAATTCCGCAAAAAAATATATTGAATTCATTTCCTGCGAACCTTCTCAGTATATCCGTGTCAATAAAATAAAAACCAACAGAGTAAATTTAAGTGCGGAATTATTCAGGGACTACGGGATTAAAACGGAACCCTGCGCCGGAATTCCGGGCTGCCTGGAGGTAATTTCAGGTAATGAAAATTTAGGAAAAACCCTCGAGCATATTAACGGCTTCTACTACATCCAGTCATTGTCTTCAATGCTTCCCGCATTGATTTTAAATCCCTCATCTTCGGAAATTGTACTGGATTTATGCTCGGCCCCGGGCTCCAAAACTACTCAGATTGCGGAAACAATGGATAACTGCGGTACGTTGATCGCCAATGAAATCCAAATGGACCGAATAAAAATGCTCGTCTTTAATATCGATAGAATGAATACTGTAAATGCCGGGGTAATCCACCATAAAGGAGAATGGCTCAGCAGAATCTATCATGATCATTTCGATAAAATTTTAGTCGACGCGCCCTGCAGCGGTCTGGGGATTATTCAGAAAAAAGGAGAAATAAGCGATTGGTGGTCGGTTGAAAGAGCAAATGGTTTAGCCGAGCTTCAGATGAAGCTGCTTGTCGGTGCAGTAAAAATGCTTAAGCCCGGGGGAGAAATTGTATATTCTACCTGTACAATTACGGTGCAAGAGAATGAAATGCTGATTAATAAAATACTGAAAAAATACCCGGTGGAATTAATCGATTTTGATCTTCCGGTTAAATCAACTGAAGGCTTCACCTTCTATAAGGGAGAAAAACTTAATCCGGAGTTATCGAAAACTAAAAGAATTTTACCATGGGAAGTGAATTCCGAAGGATTTTTTATTGCAAAGATCCGGAAAACGGGAGCAACCGATCACCCTGAACCCGAAAATATTAAAGATACTCCGTTAAAATTGTTTTATCATAATCATAAAGAATTAAAAAATTTCCTGGTTCAGATAGGAAATGAATTTGGAATAAATCATGAAGTTTTTGAGAGTTATAAATTTTTAATGAAGGGAAACGATATCTATTTTGTAACCGCCAGTTGGGACGATGAAAACCTGGGTATTTTTGAAAGGATCGGAATCAAATTCGGGAAGATCGATAAAAGAGGAGGGATTGTTCTGCATACAAACGCAGCACAGATTCTGCAGAATTATATTTCAGAAAAAATATATGAAATTAAAGATAAGGAAGAATTAAAAAGTTATATGGAAGGCGGAATAATAAAAGCCGTAACAGTTCTGAAAGGCCAATGCGTAATTAAGTATAAAGATTTTATTTTAGGGAGTGCCGTGATAACCGATGAAGGTATTAAAAGCAGGTTCCCGCGATCAAAAAGGACACAGCAGATATTTTATTGATTTTTTAATCTGGTCAAAAGATTTCCAATTTCTTTGACATAACTGTTTTTAATCCTTTCAAAAATTTTTTCCGAATCTGTCCTGTTGTAAATATGCGATGTTAGATTTCTGTTATCAAGCATATTAAGAAATACATCTTCATTTTCCAGCAATCCGAATTGAAAAGCTTCTAAAATCCCCTGGTCTGCTAAAAATAATTTCGGTGTCTTCCAAAGCAGTTCGAAGGTAAATTCAAATCTTTGGATAACACCGTCTTTATCCAGCTCATCGGGCAGCTGAATCCGCTCCTTCTTTAAGGCGGCTGAAGGCGTCTTGCAGCTTTTTCATAGAAAAGAGGAATTCATATTTCATATATCACTTTCCCCGTTTTTAAAATTAAAGATTTGAATTCATCTTCCAGATTATTAAGGAAAACTAAATCGACTTTATATAATCCTCTGATCCTATCCAGTTTTTCATTCAATCTTCTTTTAATTTTATTATCCGGTTCATTTAAATCCACTGCAACATCAAAATCGGAAGTATTCCTGTTAATTCCTTTTGCTCTTGATCCGAATAAAATAAT
>JBLNGL010000606.1:0-3762 GCA_050264735.1 Ignavibacteria bacterium
GGTCCTTTTTTATTTATTTTAGAAATGAAAAGATCACTTTCAATATTCATCGCAAAGAGAACTTCTCTCATTTCTATACCCATTTTATTTGCTAATCTCTCCCAAGTGCTCAAGGCAAAAATAGATGGACCGGAACCTGAAATGCTGCAGCCTAATGCGCCGGAATCCATTGCGGCTTTCTTAATTTCATAAAATCCCGGGATAAGGAGAGAACGTGAAGGTTCGATAATTACATCCTTCATCGAGCGGGAAATGAGGTTCATATCCTTCTTCATCAGTCCGGCCACTAACCCCGCGATATTTCCCCATTGCTGAACCGCATCGGAGAGAAGGATCTGCTTCTTTAATAATTTCCTAAGATCGGAAGTGTTGAGCTCCAGGTGAGGATGAACTACAGTACAGTGAATATTATCAGGTACATCGATATTGATCACATCAATAGGGTCGATGCTTCTCACAAGAATAAATCCTCCGAGCAGGCTGGCAGAAACATTATCTGCATGAGGTCTTCCGCCTGAAGTTAATTTCTCGCCTTCTAACGCGAAAGGCAGAAGTTCAGATTTTGAAAGAGGTTTGCCTAATAATTCATTAAACGCAAAAACGGCGGCAACAGCGCTTGCCGCGCTCGAACCCAATCCGCTTCCAATTGCCATTCTTTTATGAATGGTTACATCAAGACCCTTTTTAAACTTTAAATAATCGGCTAATGCAATTAGTGCCTGGCCCGCAGTATTTTTTAAAGGATCATTTGAAAGCTTTTTATCTGCCCCGGTTATTTTTGAAATTTTTATACCGCCGTTATCTTTTATTTTCAGAATGACTTCATCTCCCGGATTATTTAATGCAAATCCCATTATATCAAATCCGCAGCTTACGTTCGTTACTGAAGCGGGAGCAAATACTTTAATCTCTTTATTCATTTATGAAAATTCCGGGAAAACTCTATGTTGATATAAAATATTAATTTAAGTTTCTCAATCTAAAAAAAATTTTTCTTTATTAGTCTAATTTAAAAAGACAGGATTGAATTCTAATGAAATTTTAAATTGAAATTGCGGGGAAGGATTGCCTAAGTTAAATAATGAATGAAAACTGAGTTAAAGTCCTTAGTTTTTTAGGTATATGCATCATAATGATAAATATTTATGCAAAAAAATGAATAAATTATGTATAAAATAAGGCGGAAGGTGAAAATTCTCTTGATTATTTGCAGGAAAAATCTATATTAATATTCTGAATTGGTTCTTTGTTTAACAAAATTTTACAAAGAACTCATGCTATCCAAAATCAATAGTAGCATAGACAAAATCTTGCTATTATCTAATCTGTATAATGCTTTTAGTTCGATTGAAAATATTTCTTTAGGTGAAATTTATGTCAGAACTGGTATTAGGTGAAAGAGAAAGGAAGCTGCGGAATGCTTTCTGCAAAGGGATGTATAATCCTGAGCTTGAACATGATGCCTGCGGTATGGGGTTCGTCGCAGACATTAAAGGCAGGAAATCAAGAAGCATTATTGACAAGGGGTTATCTGTTTTAAAAAACTTGGAACACCGCGGTGCCGTAGGTGCAGATCCGCGTACGGGAGATGGTTCAGGCATTTTAATTCAGATGCCGGATCAGTTTATAAGAAAGCTAGCAGCTTCACAGAACATGGTTCTTCCTAAGGAAGGCAGATACGGGGTTGGAGTAATGTTTCTTCCTCAGAATGCTGTTTTAAGAAGATCGATTGAGACGATAGTTGAAAAAATTATTATAGATGAAAATCAGCAGTTCCTTGGATGGAGAGATGTCCCTGTAAATCCGGATGTGCCGGGCGAAGGCGCTAAATTGATGCAGCCTTTTATACGGCATTGTTTTATTGGTTCCGATAAAAAAATAAAAACTCAGGATGAATTTGAAAGAAAGCTTTATTTAATCAGAAGAATTATTGATCACAGAATCAGGACTGAATTAAAATTAGACAGAAGCAAGTACTACGTACCATCATTTTCGAGTAAAATCTTAATTTATAAAGGAATGCTTTTAGCACCTCAACTGACCGCTTATTACCAGAATCTCCACGATCCGGATATGATTTCCGCAATGGCAATGATTCATTTAAGATTTTCTACAAATACTTTCCCTACATGGGATCTTGCACATCCGTTCAGAATGATTGCTCATAACGGAGAAATCAATACTCTCCGCGGAAATAAAAATTGGATGGAGGCAAGGCAGGCAGTGATGGAATCTCCTTATTACGGGAAAGATCTCAAAAGAATGCTTCCGATAATTATGGAAGGACAAAGCGATTCTGCAACCTTCGATTCTGTTCTGGAGCTGCTGGTAATGAGCGGGAGGAGTCTTCCCCATGCAATAATGATGATGATCCCTGAAGCATGGTCCAAGAATGATCTTATGGATCCCAAACGGAGGTCTTTTTATGAGTACCATGCTACAATGATGGAACCGTGGGATGGTCCTGCCGCAGTTGTGTTTACCGACGGAAATGTAATAGGAGCTACACTCGACAGAAACGGTCTTCGCCCCGCACGTTATGTAATTACAAAGGATGATTTGGTTGTATTGACTTCAGAAGCAGGAACAATGATCGTTGATCCTGAAAATATTAAGAGTAAAGGAAGGCTCCAGCCTGGAAGAATGTTTTTGCTGGATCTTGAAAAAGGTAAAATGCTGGATGATGAGGAAGTTAAAAAGGAGATAATAGATCATAAACCGTACGGCAAGTGGGTTGAAGATAATATGATAAAATTCAGCCAGCTGCCCGATCCTCCGTTTACTCATCCGGTAGATCATGAAACTGTTCTTCAGAGGCAGAAGATTTTCGGTTATACTAAAGAAGATGTTTCAATGGTCATCAGGCCGATGTGCATTAATGGAGAAGAAGCTGTCGGCTCCATGGGTTCGGATGCGGCACTCGCCGTATTATCTGAAAAACCTCAGCCCCTTTTCCGGTACTTTAAGCAGTCGTTTGCACAGGTAACCAATCCTCCGATTGATGCAATAAGAGAGGATTTGGTAATGGAACTAACAACCTACCTTGGTCCCGAGCAAAATTTATTATCAGAAACCCCTCTGCACGCACATCGCATTGAATTGAGTCATCCTCTTCTTTCAAATTCACAGCTGGAAAAATTGAGGAATATAACAAAAGGTCATTTCAAATCGACAAATATTCCGATTCTTTTCGATTCTACACTCCGGCACAATATGCGTGAACGATTGGAACAGGTCTGCAAAGAAGCAGTTTCTGCAGCAACGGAAGGTATTTCCCTGATTATTCTTTCGGACAGAGGCGTTGATGTTAATTTGGCTGCAATTCCAAGCTTATTGGCTGTTTCTGCTGTTCATCATTCTTTAATTAAAACCGGACTAAGAACAAAAACCAGCATTATTATCGAAAGCGGAGAACCGAGAGAGATTTTTCATTATGCACTCCTTTGCGGTTATGGTGCAAATGCAATAAATCCATATTTAGCCTATGAAACAATATCCGATTCCTTCCGATCAGGATATTTACCTGAAGTTGAAACTTATGAGCTTGCCAAGAAAAATTTTGTTAAAGCAGTTAGCAAAGGACTGGTAAAAATCTTCAGTAAAATGGGAATAAGTACTCTTCAATCGTATTGCGGTGCACAGATATTCGAAGCTGTCGGACTCGATACAGAAATAGTAAATAAATATTTTACCGGTACAGCGACAAGGGTTGAAGGATTAAGCCTGGAAATGCTGGAAGAGGAAACCGTAAGAAGACATAAA
>JBLNGL010000607.1:0-4442 GCA_050264735.1 Ignavibacteria bacterium
AATGCTGACTAAAAGAGGCCAGTTCTGAAAAAATTCTGAATTTTCTGATTCATTCAGGGTAACTCCGACCACTAACGGAGGGGATAAAGTATTTTGGCCGCTTGCAGAAAGTGAAATAAAAATCCAATTAATAATTATTAAAAATCTTTTAATCATAATTTCACCTTTTTAATGAAATTTGTCGTTTACACAAATTTGCTTTTTGCATTCTCCGTTCGAGGCGCTACCATAACGGGACCTTGGATTTCTGGACAAATAATTAACTCCCCATCTAAAATCATCTTTTTTATCACAAAGGAATAAACCTGTTCTTTCATTTCCATGTACGATATATCTAAAGAGGCTTACGTTTTTTGGAATATACGCGAATGCCAAATCATATCTCATTACACAATCAGAATACCCGCTATGTTGGCCTCCCCAGATAGCCACATATTGTTCACCGTCAATAACCTGGGAATATTTTCTGCCGTTTTCCCATCTGGCTTCCACCGTTATATCATCTTCAGTAAATTTGTAGATAGACTGACGAGTATTTAAATCATGCTCAATTGTGGTTCGCCAAAGCCGGGACTGGGAGTCAATATCAGGGCCGTGGTGTTCAATTCTCACTGCATGCCCAAGTTCATGTGCAACAGTGGAATTCAGATAATTAGTAATTTCTCTCCCCCTGCCCTCCCTTCCTACTCTTATAGAGGTGAATTGATCAATTTGGGTAATCATAACTCTGTTTACATTTCCGGGAGGACCAAGATAGGTAAAACTTCGACCACCGCTTATTTGAATTAGAAAAAGACCATGCTGGGGAACTAGATGAGGGCCCTCTTTATAATTGAAATTAATTAGTCTGGTTTCGGTATCGAATTCTGAAGAATTAAGCTTGTAATGAACATTAAGTTCGGATATTTGCTTAAAAAGCTGAATACCAGGTTTGAATTTTCCTACCTTAGTATAAACAAAAAGATCTTTCTTTTTAGGGTCACCAAAAATATGCTTGCCGCCTTCATAAAAACCGCGGTATTCTTCATATAATGTCAATCCGTCCCCTTTGTCCTCATCGCCTTCAGGCAGGTTTTCGTCATCATCGTCATCGTTAAATGAAGCAACGCCGAAGTCTTGTTTCCATTTATCGGCTATTTTCGAATTACCGCTTCTTTTCGGTATAGGTATTTCAGTTATATCCGGATGTCCGGATAGAAAGCCGGTAATCGAATCTCCATCGGGCATGTAAGCAATTACCTTTAATGTGGCCCAGCCGCCCCAATCGAAACTATAAATTTCAGCGAGAGTTTCTGATCCGCCTTCAGTTTCAAGTGTTAATTTATTTGGGCTGACAGTGCTGCCAGCCGGTGCCTCTGTGAAATGTATATCATAAGTTCTTTTTACTAATGATGCTTTAGGAAAATTAAGTGCAACACCCGGTTCTTGAGAAACATACGATAATTGAAACACAAATTTCTTTGCATTCACACAAGGTGTACTTCCATCGGGTTCTGCAAGCTTCGCAGTGAAAACAATCAAATTTCCTTTTTCATCCTCATTTTTACCTGCTGTAGGAAGCCAGCTATCATATTGATTGGATTCTACTTGCAGCTTGACTTCTGCTCCACTTTCTTTATGTAAATTCCAGCTAAATGTCAAAAGACCTGCTGTAAATGAACCAGCCATAATATTATCCTGAATAAAGGAATTAGTATCACCTATTGCTATACCGGTTAATATAGGGGGTTCATCTGCACTATAAGTTTTGCAATCTGTATGTACTGCATCATAAGTGCCGGCAAGTTCCGGAAATCCTGCATCACCGTTGTACTTTCCATCCTCACTTATTAATAGATCTCCCCCAGATACATCAACAGAATCCACAAAAAATGTAATTGAATTACCTCTGACTACACAGCCATCAGGTGGTCCCCCTCCTTCAACACTCCAAGTGAAGATGCCGCCTTTTAAGTGATATGTTTCACCTCCCCACCCGCCGTCAGCATATTCAAAAATAACAGTACCCTTAATAGTTTCTTTTCTTTGAGGTACATCAGGATTGAGAAATGTAGATTCAACAGTTCCAACCCATTTGCAATTTGGATTGGTTGTCTGTGCCGTTAAATCAAAAAAACAAAAAATAAGAATAGGAGTAACAAATAGTAAAATAATCTTATGCATATAGATCCTTCTTAAAAATTACTTTAGAAAAATTTTGAGATTGATAAATGAATAATAATGCTATTCTGATTATTGACTATGATATTTTGATTTTTTTTGAGGTGAGAACCAAATTAAAATTAGAATCTAAAGAGCTAAGAAAATGTATATGTAATCACAAAGTTCCGTACTAATTGTCGCCGATTTATGTTATCTGCTTCTATTCATTTGAAAATCTCTTCAATCACTTTACCATCAAAGTTTTCTGATATGGATGCGCCAAGATTACGAAGAATAGTCGGTGCCAAATCGACAATATGTTTCTTTTCAAAAGTTAAACTTGCTTTAATATTTCCGCCTGACGCCAAAAAAAATCCTTCAGGCCGGTGGTTGCCGCTTCTGCCGTCGGGATTTAATCCCGGCATGGGCCATTCAACTTCTCCGAATTCATCTGATACAATTTTTTTGTAGCTTGAAGCTGGCTTGTCTTTCCATTGCACCAGAAGATCCGGCAGATTATCAAAACCTTTTCCTTTAGCAAACAATTCGTCTTTTCTTTTTACACTTTCCACGACTGGTGTATTAGCTGACGGATCTTTAAAAGTCAGCAGACCATTCTTAATCTGCTGGCAAAGTTTATCATATTCCTGAGTTTCAACAGCTCCTTCTTTTTCTCTCCCTTTTAAATTTATCCTGATGTATCCCTGGAGGTCGGCGACTAAATTAAAAACCTTAGTTTTACTCCAGTCTTTATTCCCCATTCTCCAGTAAGCGGTCATTTTATCCTGCAGAGCCATGGGAAGGAGTTTTCTTAGATTGGATCTTAATTCCAAAGGAATCATATTTCTAATTTTTTTAATAAAACTATCGCTGCCGTTTTTAGCCGATGTTTTTTTACCGTTCATGATATTTGAAATCATTGCAGGAAGCATTTTATCCGTTAATGTGGTATTTACCCCCATTCCATGCAGCGAAAAGATAAGAACCTCGACATCTTCTCCGGCGTTTCTTAAAATATCTCCGACTGCCTGATCGCATGAGACATAAATATCTCTCAGGTAATTTTTAAATAACAATTTTTCAGTTTCGGAATACTTGCCTTTAATATTTGTTACATCCCAAAACTTATGTCCTCCTCTATGCGGGGCAGTCAGGCAGCATAAAAACAGATCCCAATTTTCATTTTTTATTAATTCAATAACTAATTCGGTTTCTTTTTTATTTGCCAGGATCAGTTCATCCTTCACCTTAATTAATTCGTTTATTTCCTGCAGGCCGCCAACTTCATCGCTTATAGGAGGCTTACCGAATTTTTTTATTACCCATTTAATTTTTTCCGGTGGATAAGAAAAAGGTGCGAAGATCCGGTCGTGCGATGCCCAGCCTGAAACTTCTATCCCGTTAAACGGATCCGGAGGAAAAGCCAGCGGCATATCTACCGCAATAACCCTGTAATTTTCTCCTAGCTTTCTCCAAAACGGAACAGCAGAAACCCAATCCGGATTGGGCCGTTCATAATCCATTTTATCGCTTCTCCATTGAAGATAATGATAAATCCCATGTTTATCGGGCAGCGTACCCGTATAGAATGTGGGCCATGGAGAACCGACCAGCCACTCAGCAGATGAAGTGAGCCTTCCGTAAGAACCATTTGAATAAAGGGATGATAAATTTTTTAAGTACCCTTCGGCAATCCATTTTTCAATTAAGCTTGGTTCTGCCGCATCCAGTGCAATTGCAAGAACTTTATTAGTTGATTTCATTTAAGAAAATCTCCTTCCCTTTTATAATTGATTCCCGGGCTGCTTTAACCGCCAGTATAGCAGAAATCCCGTCGTTAATATCCGGCAAGCTGTGAATACCTGATTTGATGCAGTTGAAAAAATTCTCCAGCTGCATTTCGAAACTCCTTTTAACCGGAGAAGACCTTCTCATAAGTTTTCTTTTAAATTTATCACTCAAATTAATAAGTTTCCCCTTAATGCCGAATTCCGGATGAATTCTTTCTGACCCGGCAGTTATAAAATATATACCCGGCTCAGCGTTTATTTTTATTGATTTAAGTGTCTTGTCTGAATGAGCAATAAAACAATGAACAAATAAATCACCTGGCATTTTAATTTTAACTTCTAGATTATTTGCATCGAATGAGCGGGCTGAGATTGACAAAATTTCCTTATTAAAAGCAAACCTGACCAAATCAAAAACATGAGGACCCAAATCATTTAAAGGATCACTTTTAAAGGACACCGGGTCCCAGCTGCTGTAGTTGCCCGTAAAAATAATTTCAGCCGAATGGA
>JBLNGL010000608.1:0-2506 GCA_050264735.1 Ignavibacteria bacterium
CAGAAAAATTAATCATTAAATCGCATTTTTGGCTTGACATATGTTTTGCTTACTGTTATAATTTTGCATGATTTTATATATCTATATTATGATATGAATATATAAATATATAGATATATAAGTTGTTTTAAATAATTTAATGACAACCTAATATTTAGGAATAAATAATTGCAAATATGAGGTATTTATGGAAAAAGATGAAAAATTAGTATTAGAAGAGTGCCCTTCTGTTGATTTTATGGCCCATTTTGTAGGATTTACCGTAAGCGCTTAATGACCTACAGCTTCCCTGCGGCACCCGGAGATGCGATAATGGACTCCCAATTCAATCGAGAATGGAGGAAATTATGGCAAAAAAGCAATCCCAAACGACCCGGGGCGCTGCCTTCTGGGGGCAGCATATCAAAAGTTGGCAAAAAAGCGGCATAAGCCAGGCCAAATACTGCGAACAGAAAAATTTGCGCGTAAGTGCGTTTGGCTATTGGCACCGCAAATTGGGCAGCCTGGATTCGGAAATAAAATTCGTAAAACTGCCCGCAAACCATCCCCGCACCGGGTCAACTCTGGAAATTCAATTTGGTGCAGAAATCAAGATTCGAGTCGATGCCCAGTTTGATCCTGAATTGCTTGTCCAGGTTTTAAAAGCTTTAAGGGGGGCGTTATGATTTTGGCCTGGGAGCAGCTTCAAATTTACATTAAGCCGGGAATCACGGATATGCGAAAACAGATCAACAGCCTGGCGGTGCTGACACAGAATGAACTGAAACTTGATCCGTTATCCGGCAACCTGTTTGTTTTCTGCAACCGCAGCAGGAAGATCCTGAAGATACTATACTGGGATCGCAATGGATTCTGTATGTGGTTAAAACGCCTTGAAAAGGATAAATTCCCCTGGCCGAACAACCAGCAGGAAGCGCTGGGAATAACACGTGATGAACTCAAGATGATATTGAATGGAATTGATTTCTTTAAAGCGCATAAGAAATTGAATTATTCAGAAGTCTTTTAAAAAAAACATTGACATGCAATGCGAAATGGGATAAGATTCGTTTATGAGTACGGATGTGAAAAAAATGCCGACTGACACCACAGAATTACAGCAGTTAGTTGTCGAATTGAAGAAAGAACTACATAACAAGGAATTGCTGTACATGGAATTGGAAGAGAAATACAAAGTGTTACAGCAGAAATTCTTTGGCAAAAGCAGTGAAAAGACAACCGATCTCGACCAGGGGCAGAAACTGCTGTTTAATGAAGCCGAGGATGGGAGTGTCATTGAACCTGTAGATGATAAAACAGAAAACAAAGATGAATTTATCACAGTCCCTGAACATAAACGAAAAAAAACAGGCAGGAAACCGATACCAGCCAATATCCCGCGGGAAGAAAGGCTCCATGATTTGCCGGAGGAAGAAAAGAAATGTAGTTGTTGCGGAAAGGAACGGCCGCGCATCAACGAGCACACCGCCGAAGAGTTGGATATTATTCCTGCGGAAATCAAAGCAATCAAGCATATATATCCCATCTACGGCCCCTGTGCTTGTGAAGCATCCCGGACTAAAGAAGAGCCGGAAGTGATTCAGGCGCCTGCCGTACCACGCATAATTCCCAAAAGTATAGTTGCCCCAGGCTTGCTGGCTCATATACTGGTAAGCAAATTCTGTGATAGCCTGCCATTTTACAGGCAGGAAAAAATGTTTGACCGCATCGGAATCGGTATCGGGCGGGCGAATATGTGCAATTGGACAATCCAGGCATCAAGTGCCAGTGGGGATATCCTTGAGATGATGTGGCAGGATAGTCTATGCAGCGAATTAGTGCAGATGGATGAAACCACGGTACAGGTACTGAAAGAACCCGGAAGAGCTGCTGAAAGCAAATCGTATATGTGGGTGACAGTTGGATATAAGGGTGATAAAAAAATTATCTTATACCATTATCATCCCAGCCGTTCGCAGCAAATACCGCTTACATTACTTAAAGGTTATACCGGCTATTTACAAACCGATGGATATGAAGGTTATGATGCAGCCATGAAAGCTTTACCGGATATAATTCATGTGGGATGTTTTGCTCATGCAAGGCGGAAGTTTGTCGAAGCCGGCTGTGCCGGTAAAAATCCTGGTGCAACTCATGTTGCGTTAGCCTATATACAGGAAATCTATAAAATAGAAAAGATATTAAGAAATCAGGGGCTTGCTGCGGACGAGTTTGTTGCCGGAAGAAAACAAAAAGTTATCCCTGTCCTGGAAAAGTTCCACGACTGGCTTGTCCTCAAAAGAGAACAGGTTCCGCCAAGTTTGAAATTAGGCGGAGCAATTAACTATACTCTGAATGAATGGCCGAAATTGATTCGTTACCTGGACGCTGCTTGTCTTACCCCTGACAATAACCGGGCGGAAAACGCGATTCGACCATTCGTGTTAGGCCGGAAAAACTGGCTTTTTTCCGATACCCCACTTGGGGCACATGCCAGTGCTGCCTTTTACAGCATCATCGAAACAGC
>JBLNGL010000609.1:0-6133 GCA_050264735.1 Ignavibacteria bacterium
TTCAAATCGGAGATTCAACAATTACATTTAAGAATATCTTAATCGGCGAAGTATGGATCTGCTCCGGGCAGTCAAATATGGAAATGCCTATGGCAGGATGGCCTCCGCGGGATACTATCCGGAATTCGGCAGCTGAAATCAAGAATGCAGATTATCCTGAGATTAGATTGTTTACAGTGCATCGTGCATTTTCAAATAAAAAAGAATTTGACTGCAATGGTACATGGGAAACCTGCAATCCTAATTCCGCTGCTAATTTTAGTGCAACAGCTTATTTCTTCGGGAGAAAATTATATAATGAACTGAAAATTCCGATCGGATTAATTCATACAAGCTGGGGAGGAACCCCCGTACAATCGTGGATCAGCAAGGAATACCTTCAGAATTTCGGGCAATATAAATCCCCTATTGACAGCATGGAAAACAGTTCAGGTGAATTCGAAAAATATATGAGCTGGCTGAATTCATTTCCGCTTATAAACATAAGGAACAAGCCTGAGGATGTAAAATGGAAAAACTTGGATTTTAAAGATGAGGAATGTTCCGGAATTAATTATCCCGATACTAGCTGGAAAGAAATGAACCTGCCGGTTCTTTGGGAAAGTGGAGAAATAGGAAACTTTGACGGAGTGGTGTGGTTCCGGAAAAAAATAGACATTCCTGCTATGTGGCTGAATAAAGATTTAGTTCTTGAGCTTGGTCCCATTGATGATATGGATAAAACGTTTGTCAACGGAACTTTAGTCGGATCCTATGAAACTCAGGGATATTGGAATACAGACCGGGTTTATAATATTCCTAAAGAAGTTGTTAATGATTCACACATTACAATCGCTGTCAGAATTCTTGATAATCAGGGAGGAGGTGGAATTTATGGCGTTCCGGAAAAAATCAAAATACACCCGGAAGGCAGCAGTGAATCTGTTTCTCTTGCCGGTGCATGGAGATATCTGCCCGTATCGGAATACAGAGATCAGAAATTTTATGTTTTTGGTGCTGAGGGAAATGCATATCAAGCAAAACCCCCGGTAAGTTTTGCAGTTTCCGATCATACTCCCACGGCACTTTTTAACGGAATGATTAATCCGGTTGTGCCGTTTTCAATCAGGGGAGCTATTTGGTACCAAGGTGAATCCAATGTCGGCGAGCCGGAGGAATATTCAAAGCTTTTTCCTTTAATGATCAAAAATTGGAGAGATGTATGGGGAGGCAGCAGCTTTCCGTTTTATTATGCACAGATTGCACCATATAATTACGGAGAAGGGTCCCATTCAGAAAAATTAAGAGAAGCTCAGTTAAACTCTTTGGGTGTTCCTAATACCGGAATGGCAGTTACGTTAGACATAGGTAACACGGAGAATATCCACCCATCCGATAAACAAAACGTCGGAGATAGACTTGCCTTCTGGGCATTAAACAAAACTTACGGAAAGGAAATTCCATTCTCCGGACCTGCATTCAAATCCATGGATATTGAAGGGAATAAAATAATCTTGTCGTTTGATTATGCGGATAAATTAATTTTAAAAGAATTAAACGGTGAAAACAATTTTATAATTGCTGATTCAAATAAAGTCTTTAAGAAAGCATCGGTGAAGGTTGACGGCAATAGATTAATTTTATCAAGTCCCGGAATAGGAAAACCCGCTGCAGTAAGATATGCGTGGAGCAATACCTCGCAGGCTACACTTTTCAATGAAGCAGGATTGCCTGCATCCTCCTTTAGAACCGATGATTGGGCAGATTAATTTTGAGCAGAATTAATTTTTTTGGCTGTATTTTTCAGCGCATGTTGAAAAAGATTCGCCTTCCATTTATATTAAAAACAGGCGAGGCTATAAAATCCTGAATTCTTGTCCGCGCAGTAAAGATGCAGAATTATTATTGAAAGAAAATGTTATTGAATAGACAGGGGTTATGAATTCTGAAAATACTGATTAGGGAAGGCAGGATATTTATCCTGCCTTTTTATTTTAAAGAATTTTCAATCTGGTATACAGGTTTAATATCGACAGGAAGATGAACTAGTTTATTCCTCAGTTTTTCCATAGTTTCCGAATTTACAACATAATTTGCTATTAAATTTTTTGCCCCGTTATAATCCCCTGCTGCCTGGATTGTTAAAATAATTTCTGCAAGCTTTTTCACTGCCGAGGAAATTTTTTCAAAATTAACTTTTACTTTTCCGATTTTATCGTCGTAATGAAAACCGCCGTTATCCAAAATATAATTGTAGATAATGGCATTTGATCCGCCGTGGGCTTCATTAATACCGAACCGTATTGATCTGAAAATGCCCGCTAAAAAAGTAACATACAGCTGCTTTTCAAATTCTTTTTTAAAGACTCCTTTTTCAATCATAAATACATTGTTGTAGATCCCAAGTATATCTGCTTTGCATTCTTCAAGTGTTGAATATGTTTCTTTGAGCTCCTTCTTTACCTCAGTTTGCCTGCCGTTAACATTTATAAAACCTGGGCCGACACCATGAGACATTTCGTGCATTAAAGTATGGTTGAAAAAAGCATCAAACGATACGAATGGAAGCTGCTCTTTGTCCAAGATAATTTCGGCAATAGGTTTAAGCAGCTTATTGAATTTTGCATCGTGCAGGTTTTTAATCATTACTTTTTTAGATCCTTTTGCTTGGCGGACTCTTTCGTCATTGGGAAGGTTGAAAGCAAGAGTCTGCACACCCGCTTTAGTATCCCCGGCAGAAAAAATTTCGTTAACAACGGAGATAGGGGATTCGGTGCCTCTCTTAAAATTTTTAAATTTTTCTTCGATGGGAAGATTATTTTCAATATCATTTAAATACCGGGAAAACTGCTTTAACTTTTCACTTTCAGCGGGATCTTTTATTGTTAAAAAACTTTCAAATGATGCTTTGTAATTAAAAAGCTCATCCTCATAAACTTCATAAGGACCAATTACCGCTTCGATCAAATTATCTTTCAAATCCATCCATGCCATATCGCTTTCGTAGTAGTCATTTGTCTCGAAAGCTTTTGCCCGGAGTTCCAAATATTTTTTAAGTGAAGGATTATCCGAATATTCTGCCGCATCTCTTAAAAGTCTAGCCGCTCCGACAAGTTTTTCCCGGTAAAACTCACTGTACGGCACCGCAATTAGTTTTTCCCCGTCTCTTCTTATTACTGTAAATTCCGATGTAAATGCGTTTTCATCCTGGGGATGATCTTTTAACCATTTATTGAATTCTTCTTTTGTCATATCAGCAGGATAAAAATTGGCGCCTTTCGGTTTTTCATCGGTGCCGAGGAAAGGTTTATGATGATCAAGCCTGTCGAATGGGCCGAACATTATCCGGAAATATTCGAGCTTCAATTTATCCTCTCTTGAAGGTGATGCTTCAAGTTTATTCAGTATTTCCTCATTTTTCGAATATACCTGATCTAAAAATATGCTGTCTATTAATTGAGAGGCATAAAATAATTTCTTTAATGCAGTCATATCCTTTTTACTTAGGAGAGAACTGTCGAATTTTATCTCTACCGGTACAAACTGATTAATTTTTTCCTGAAGCATTTCCGACTCCTTTGACGAATCTTTAATCCGGGAATCCCCTGAGCGGCTGTCACATCCGAAAAACAGAATAATAAATAAAAAAGGTACCGCGAATAATTTGAATTGTCTTTTAACAGGATTCATTTAAACCTCTTTAGAATTAAAATTAAAGTAACTAACCCGGAAACAAGACAAAGAACCGGTTAAAGTGGCACTATAAAAATATTAAATATCGGATCTTTTATGAAGGAACATCTGATCTTTATATTTCAAGCCGGATCTAAAAAGCTTAAAAAGGTTTTTAAAAATAAAAAATTTATTTGTGATATAGCTCCTATGTATGTAATTCCATAATAATTTATTTTAGTTCAGGAATACTTCCGCAAGAAATCAAATTCATTTGAATGTTTATTTGGAACGATGGTGATTGGTTCGTTTGTTTCATATATAGTATTTAATTAATCTCAACTTACCACGCTATTTCCTATAATGATGAAATTTTTAATACAATTTACAAATTTGATCTCGTATATATTTATCTGACCACCCTTTAGAGCTATTTCCAAAAATTATAATGATCGGCAGATCATCCAGTCTAAGATCTTGGCTGCCGCTTGGAACAATTTTATATCCTGAACCCGGGAAGGATAAAAGCGGGATTACTTTTTAAAACCTGCCGGCTTTGGGGGTCATGAGGCGAAGCTGCGGGTAAAATCACCTGATAAATTTTTTCCATGAGCTATGACACTAAAACTATTCGTAACCAAAAAATCCGATAATTTGTTCTCGGAAGATTATGAGTTTAGGAGCTTCCCTATTTTTATAGGAAGAGACGGCAAGAACGAAGTAATTCTTCCCGATGCTTACAAAATCATTTCCCGGAAGCATGCTAAAATATCAGGGAAGGAGAACACTGTTGAATTAACCGATCTTGAGTCGGCAAACTTTACATATTTGAACGGAGAAAAACTGGAAGCCAATAAAGAATATCATTTGTCATCAGGAGATAAAATAAAAATCGGCGATTATGAACTCAATATTGAAATAATAAAGGAAGAAATAATCAGCGATGACAACCAGAAGACAATGCTGTTTTCATCCCCCTTTGCTGATGAAATTTCAGAAATTGCTGAGAATTTAAAGGCTTTAAGCAGCAAATTTTCGCTTGATAATTCTCCGATGAAAACGGATATGCTGAAATATTCCATAATGCAAAGTCTCCATAACCTCGAAAAAAATGATGCAAATAAAATACTAGCGGAATTTTTTTCGGAAAATTTTTTGGGGAACAGCCATCATACCGCTGCCGAACAGAAACATGAGTTTAGCATTTCTTCGCATGCTGAAAATGAATCATATCAATTAATCCGGAATGACGAAAATTATAAAATTCCGCCGGTGAATGATCCTTCATTCAGCATGCATTTCTCCAATTCAACTGATGTACTGCTGGATACTTTTGCGAAGCTGGTACAAGGTTTTCTTCAGTTCAGACAGGAATTTTTCGGTGTAACGATATACCATACATTGCCGGTCGGTTCGCTGGAGGATCTCAAAGAATATTTATTTAATCCGAATATTACTTCGGAAGAAGAAAGAAAAAGAATTAATCTGCTCAATGAAGAAATTAAAAATCTTCTAGCCCACCAGGTAGGACTGCTCGAAGGCTACAAAACATCAGTCATGGAGGGGAGCAAAGCATTACTGAAGAGCCTTGACCCTCAATTAATTGAACAGGAGCTTCAGAAGAAAAACATGCAGACCGGCGGATTGGATATGGCAAAAATTATCCCGTTGCTTGGAAGTAAAAAAATTCTGGAAGCAATCAAGGAGAGCTACAGAAAGTATGTTTCGGATCCGTACCATATCGAGAAGAAATTTTTCAGGCCTCATTACTTAAAAGGTTATCAAAAAAGAACTGTTACTGGCAGAGCTCATGATGAATACTAAGGTGAAACTTCTGATATTATTTCATTCTCTTATTATTTTTTTAGTATATATTTACGGCTGCAGCAGCAGTGTGCAGACACTGGAAGTCCTTTTCCACTGCGATGATGAGTGCAACCAGAATAATGCCATAGTTGTTAAAATTTTTCAATTAAAAAACTCGGATAAATTTGAACACTCTAGTTTTGAATCGCTTTTAAAAGATCCGGATGGTGTTTTGGGTGAAGATCTTATCCCTAGTGCTAAGTATGAAAAGACTATGATTCCGGGAGAAGATTTTCAGCTGGATAATCTGGAGCTAAAAACGGATGCAGCCTTTTTGGGCATAATCGGTGATTTTAATTCACCAGCAAAAAACGGCTGGATGCAGGTAGTTCCTATTAACTCTGATTTAGAAAACCTTAAAGTACTGGTTCACAAAAACTTTTTATCAACGATAAAGGAATAGCAGAAATAAGATTCTTCTATTCATAAAAAAAAGATAAAGAATAATGAAATTACAAAAAGTAGTCTGGTTCGAAGGAATCAAGCTAGATGCGGATCATTTGCAGCAGGCGGAGCGGTATAATCAATATTATGTTAATACCCGGATACATATAATAAATCCGCATTACTGGGGATTTACAGATTTTCAGCTTGATGAAGCTGCACTTGCCGGCGG
>JBLNGL010000610.1:0-2859 GCA_050264735.1 Ignavibacteria bacterium
CTCATTCATCAATTCAAGATTTTTATAGAAATTTATTCCTTCTTTTTTTATCCCGGCAAAGTTTAAACTTTCAAGATTAAACAATTCTTCCTCGGCTTTATCATACTTCCCCGTAAGCTCATAGAATTTAAAAAGCTTCAATCTGATATCCGGAGAGATCTCATCATTCTTAATTTTCTCAATGATTATGTCAATATCTTTAAAATAATCTGCAAATAATTGAACGGAATTTCTATTGCTCAAAATTCCCTCAAGGTATAAACTCAAAACTTTTTGATATTCGGAATTAATTATATAATTATTTTCCTTCATAGCTTTTAATCCGGCTGCTTCTTTCAATAATTTCCCGATCACGAAACATTTCGCCCCGGTTATTTCATTATCTTCTGAGATTTTCAGGAGCGCAATGATATCTTTATCCGTTAATCTGTTTAGAAAATTATAGTCTAACCCGGTAAGGCCGTTTAAAGCTGCGTCTATTTCTTTTAAAGCCGTACGGTAATCTCCGGTCTCTATATTAAAAAGGATCTTCGCGAGCACTCTGGCAAGCTGATCAATCATTCTCATTATATAATCTTGCTGAATCATAAGCAAAAGTTATATAAATAAAGGGTAACCTTCATACCAGCAGATTTATAATCAAAAATCTGCCGGAATAAAGGATACCCAAGGATTTCAATAAAAACTTAATATGAAAGGCTTACGGTGAGATTAAAATTCATCAGCCTTCTTTCATTATCATTAAACTGGATATTTTGAGATATATAAGAATAAATTGCCCAATCAATACCTTGCCCCTCAACAAAAAAGGGAACGGCGAAAGAATCTTTATCTGTAATAATTTCTAAATTACAGTTTGCTTTCATATTAATGTTGCTGAGGTTATTAGATTCCAGTGCTCTGAGATAAATAAGATAGCATGACAAATCTGATGATGTTATAACATCACTATCAAAATTTAGAGAGTTTGAGAGTTGATGGTTATAAGAAAAAATGTTCTCTCCTTTTATTGAACATATTGTATTCAGCTTTACAACCTGCGGTACTGCATTCCTGTCAATTAAAATCCCGTTATAATGGTTTTTTACAAAGGAGCCTACTAATTCATTTGAAGGTTCAGCCATTTTAATAGATCTATCATAGCTTGAAATAAACGATTTAGCACTTGCAAGGTAAGCCGGAGCGGCTGCAAAGGTTAAATATTCATGCCCGAAAGCATATATTTTTTCATTTAAGAAATAAGATATAGTACCGACTGCACCCGCAAGGACAAAATCTCCCGAAACATAAATTATTGCAATCGATGAACCCGGAATTGTGAGGTTTTGAGAGGTTTTAAAAAATCCTTGCTTATTTTGGACAGGATTTTCTTTAGTAATTGTTGATTTTTCAATCAAACTTTTTATTGAAGGATATCTTTCCGCAGCTTCTTTATTTAGCCCTGTGGTTATATATAATGGCTGAATAACAGTAAATAAACCTGAATTAGAACCTGACGCCGCTGTACTTCCATCAATATTAATTACATCCTCAATTGCTCTGGCTGCAAAGTCATTCGAATTTCCGTAATAACCGTAACAGAGAATTCCGGCAACTTTCCCTTCGGGAGTTAACAAAGGAGAACCGCTGTCTCCGGCACCGATGGGAAAAACACTTGGAGTATGGCATAAAATAAGTCTTTCAGATCCTTCTCTATAAAGTGCATCAAATACAACATCAACCTCCCAGACCTGGTAGTCTTCCCGGTTAACTCTTAGTTTCATGATAGTTCCCCTTTGCAGGCTACTCATTTCAGAATATGTGAATATTGATGATGGAACATCAGTTACAATATCTGCAATATCTTTGTAATTATCCCATCTTAAAGAATCAATTATCGTTGTATGTTTATCATAATAGTTTGTTATTGTATCACTGCATGAGGAAAAAACTAAAATAGCAGGCAGGAAGGAAACGATGAAGGATTTTGAATTGAACATTGTTCACCCTTTTTGTTCTGAATAAAGTTAGTTAGAATGTAGAGTTATTCGATAACCCCTCCATATATTTTTTAACATATTTTAGATTTGCATCGTCCTTAAGGCTTTCTAAATCATTACAACCTTTCCCTCATCGAATTACCGGTCGTCTGCCGGATTTGGCGTGCTTCATATTTTACATTCTAACTTAATTTTTTTCAATAAAAGTAGCAATGGTAATTTTTATGTCGAAAAAAAATCAATTTCATTACTTTTTAATTTTATTGAAATGATGCAGCCATCCCAGTTTATCTTTTCCAATCTAAATAAATCTAAAAAAATTCGATTATTAAGTATACCTCAGGAAAAAAGGTATTAATTCGTATAGAATTGGATTTAGTAATTCCTGAAAAATTTTCCTTTAAAATCGGCAGCGGCGAACTGATGCGGATCATCGAGCAGAAGTATAAATTTTATCCCCTGAATTCCGGGAAAAACCAACTTAACAAATCAGGTTCAGGGGATTTTATTAACTTGGCAGTTTATTTATCCAAAGCCCCTCCCGTTCCGGTAATTTCCCATCTCAACATTGAAGAGAATTTCAGCCAAAACTCTTACAATCTGTTCAATCATCCGCATTATGTAATCTTGGTAGATCATTAATCAAAATTTCAAAATTCAAAAATCTTAAATCAAAAATCGTAAATCATAAATCATAAATCATAAATTTTTTTTATGTTGAAATATCTTTTTCTTCAACTAAAAACCACCCGCCGTTTATAAATTTAAATAAACATTCAATATAGATCCCGTTCTCGTTCTCCGTGAAATAAAGCGTTGAATTAGTATATTCTCCATTCAAAATTTCCCGGCTGTGAAAGAAGGAAAGAAAATCATTTAC
>JBLNGL010000611.1:0-7460 GCA_050264735.1 Ignavibacteria bacterium
AGCTGTAAATATAATAGGAGCTACTCCTGTACCTTCAGCATAAATCTTCCCACCTTGAGCGACAATCAAGGGACTAGCACTTTCACCTTGTCCCGGCATGCCTTTAATAATTGTACCAGCCTCAATATTTAATACAGCGCCATCCTCAACAAACACAAGTCCGTTAAGTATATAAGTGTTATCTGCTGTCCAATAAACTTGTTCTCCGGTATTAATATCTGCATCAGTAACAGTAATTGTATTGGCTGGGGTTTTGTCTGGTGCAAGAAAACCGTAATGATCCAGCGCAGTCCATCCCTTTAACCAGTTAGCGGATCCAAAAGCACCTTTATAGTTTGCCTTTTCATAAAATTCATCATTTTCCGGATATTCCGACAAGCCGCTATAAGCCGGGCTTGCAGAAGCAGGACGTGGATCGAGTCCTTCATCTCTTGCACGTGATATTCCGGCTAATGACGGATCTTCAATTGTATTATTATTTTCGGCAGCCGCCAAGTATTCGGATACAAATACTGAGTCTGAACCCGGCTGCGCTCTTACTAATTCCGGAAATGTACTCCCGTCTGCATAATTGAACCAGATATTATTGCTGAATACTATCTGACCATTTTCCATTCTAATACGGCTGTCATTTCCACTTGGAAGATCTTCAACATTCACTGCGCCTCCGGAATAATCGCCGAATATACAGTTCTTATATGAACCGCCCCAAAAATCTCTTAGCAAAAATGAATAACTGTTATCGGGGTTCTCTGAATTCATGCCGGAACCTAACAGAGTTGCATTATAAACTTGAGGAAATGCATAAGGTTCACCGTCTTCAGGATCTGTTCCGCCATCATGTTCGCCAAAGTGATTTCCAAAATTTGCATCCTGGATTTCAAATAAAAACTGCAGCTTGCTTCTTATGCCTTCATCATGATCAAAACCATCATCCCCGTTGAAGGAGGAAACCAAATATTTACAATTAACAGTACCGCCAAACCATTCAAAGCCATCATCATTGTTTTGAAAAACTTCAATATGATCGATTGTAGTGCCGCGTCCTACACCACCCATTGTAAGACCATTTATTTCATTACCTTCACCAATGTCTGTACCGCCGTGACGGATAGATACAAAACGCATTACACCTGAATTGTCATCGTCATCTTCTCCGCCGTATTGTGATTTTTCACTAACGGGTAAGCCTTCAATGTTACCAACTCCGGCAGATGTATTTATTTGTGCTCTTCCAAGAAGAATAACACCACCCCATAAGTTTGAAGCAGGCAGCACCAGATCATCAGGATTAGTCACATCATCTGATTCTGCTGTAAAAATAATAGGTTTGGAAGCTGTGCCCTCAGCATATATTTTAGCTCCCTGGCATATTATTAAAGCACTTGCACTTTCTCCTTGTCCAGGCATACCTTTAATAACAGTACCGGCTTCAATATTTAAAACAGCTCCATCCTCAACAAATACGAATCCGTTAAGCAAATATGTATTATCGGCTGTCCAATAAACCATATCGCCTTCGTTAATATCGGCATCAGTAACAGTAACTGTATTAACCGGGGTTTTATCGGGAGCAAGAAAACCATAATGATCTAACCCTGTCCATCCTTTCAACCAATTTGAACTGCCGAAAGCTCCTTTATAATTTACTTTATCTAAGAATTCACTGTTCTGGCCATACACGGTAATACAAAAAAAAGTTAATATGATAAAAAGAGTAATAAACCTTTTTTTCATTATTTCCTCCGGTAATAAGTTTAAAAATTGTTTTTTAATAGATATTGATTTTATAAGCTATACTTAAGCTCGACTGAAATACCGCTTCCTATCAGGTAACTTTCATAAATGTATTCCTTTCCTTTAAACTCCTGGTACTTCTCAGTCTTCGAATTCAAAATATTCTTAGCAGTGAGTTTTAAAGAGAAATTTTGGAATAATCTTTTGGATACACTAGCATTTAACATATTAAAAGGTTTTTCATATACATCGGGGGCACCTACGCTTCCAACAGCAGATAATCTTTTTCCAAATACATTATAAAACAGACTTGCAGCCCAGCCAGAATTATTATCATCAAAGTTTAAATAAAGATTTACAAGGTATGGAGACTGGCCCTGGAAAGGTCTTGTGGAAGATGCATCCTGTTCATAGACACGTATTGATTCCAGCTCTTTGCTGTCAATATCAACCTGAGACCATATATATGAAAAGTTGCCGCCGAATACGAAATTTGATAGTGAAGGAAAAATAAAGCTTAGATTTTTTCTTGCTTCAATTTCAACCCCTTCAACATCTGCACTGGGTACATTAGCCCAACTATTAACTTTATTAACGGCATCAAGTATTTTCGCTTCAATGGGGTTAAAGAATTTTTTATAGAACAAACTAACAGAATAGATTTCGCCCGGTCTGGAAAACCATTCCCACCTCAGGTCATAATTATCTATTAGGGTTCTTTCCAACTCGGTATTGCCGACATAAGAGTCTCCTCCATTAAAATCAAAATTTTTAAATGGTGCAATTTCTCTAAAATTTGGCCGAGCAAGTGTCTTTCCGTACGAGAACCGGAAATTCATGTTCTCTGCAGCATTATAAATAATGCTGACAGAAGGGAGCAGATCTTTAGTATCAATCTTTGAGTCACCAGATGTCGGACTCTGGCTGTCAACCGTCATAAATGTTGTTTCGTATCTTGCACCTGCAATAAATCGTAAGCTGGAAAAAATCGGAAGGTCAATCATTGCATAAGCAGCTCTTATAAAATTATCCCCATCGTAATTGCTTGATATTTGATTTGTTTCCTGGATATAGATCGGGAATATATTCAAGGTTGTTCCGTTGCTGAGCGTATCGGTGTCTGTCCACCCTAGGTACTTATCGGAAAAAAGCTGGTTTATATCCCCATCCTCATCCCTAAAAAATGTGCCGATCTGATTAGCAGGGCTATAAGTAAACCTCCTCTCACGAAACTCTCTGTTCTTTTCAGAATACCTGCCGCCGAATTTAATACTGCCTGTATAATCCGACCATTGGATAAATGGAATTGAAATATTAGCCTGGAATTCATTTTGATTTTCAGATGTGTTCCGGAAATATCGTTCAGGGGCAGTATTTGTTTTAATTCCGTAAACTAAATCCGGGGTTTTATAGTTATAAAAAAATCTCAAATCCGGTTCATCCTGATCTGATGAAATGTGTGAAGCTTTCCAGTTAAATTTTAATCCAAGTATATCGGAAAATGAATGTTCCCCATCTGCTTGTACGGATCTTAAAGATCTCTCCTGGTAATGAATAGCCCTGGCTTCGTATATCCAGGTTGGATCCAAATCATAAGGAAAAGAACCGTAAACATATCTTGAAGTATTAATTCCATTCTGATTATAAAGCCCATCAATGCTTACAACATGCTCCGGATGAAATTTATATGATCCTTTAAGTACACCGCCAAGCAAAACGTCATTTGTAGTTTTCGTATCAGTATGATCAAATACCACATCGAGCTGGGTTTTGTTAGGATCGGCAACACCGCGTGACCATCGATTAAGGTCTCCATTAAAATAACCGCTGTTTCTATTTTTATATGTTAAGCTTGCGATAAATCCCAAAGGATTTCCAAATAGAGAAACCTGATTGCCCATTGAAAATGTATATTCCTGATTTATTGGAACGTTTTTTTTAACCGGCGACATTTCATTTGAAAATGAATTAGTTACATCATCAATTTGTTTTGCAAGTTCATCATCCCTTTGAGCTGCTCCGACATTTGGGTTCCATAAAGTTCCATTAAGAATATCTGGAACCGAACGCATCCCATCATCAAATCCAAGCCAATCCGTGGAACTCGTTGCTGAGGCAAGGCCATCAGAATTAAAAGTAAGTTCGGTGTTAAATTCAGTTGAAGCGGCGAAATCAAATGTAAATTTATCCGGAAAATCTTTTGTTGAAATATCCACACTCCCGCCTGAAAAATCTCCCGGTTTATCAGGTGTAAAACTTTTTACAGCCTGGATATTATCAATTAATCCTGCCGGTATTATATCTATTGAACCGCCTCTCTTGTATGGATCAACACTGGGTATTTCAGCCCCATTTAATTGAGAACTTGTATATCTATCACCCAAGCCGCGAACAAATATGTATTTACCGTCAACAACAGAAGCGCCTGTAACTTTTGACATTGCATCAGCAGCATTGCTGCTTCCGCTTCTGGAAATAAATTCAGCGCTGACTGCATCACTAATCGAAGTCGACTTTTGCCGAAGTTTTAATAATGAAGACTCACTATTCTGAAGCATTTTAGCAGTGACAACAACTTCCTCAGTTTCAATTGCTGCTGAAGACAAAACAACATCAATTTTCGTAACTTCCCCGCTTTTTACTTCAAGATCTATAATTTTAACTTTTGCATAACCTATCATTGATGCAGCTAGTACATATTTTCCGGGATTTATGCTTTTTATGGTATAATTTCCGTCAAGATCGGTCGGAGCACCAAGAGTGGTTCCTTCCAGAAAAATGTTGGCCCCAATCATTGGTTCCCCATTTTGCTTATCTACTACTGTTCCGGTTATAGTACCTGTGTCCTGAGCATTAATACTTATCGTACTAAATATTAAAAGAATACCCACCGGCAGATACAATATATTTTTTATTTTATACAAGGATATAACTGGTTTGAATGAAAAACTCATTGCTCCCTCACTCGTTTTTTATTTAGTAGTTTCCTTCGACTGACCAAACTTAAAAATGCAATGTTAAGGAAATGTTAACGGTGTGTTATCAGAATATTATCTTAAGATTATTATGATCCATAACATGCGGCGAAATAAGGAGAATATGAGAAAACATAAAAAATTTATTGGATGGCGGGTTTTATTTTAAATTTCAAAAACCCCTAAAGAAATGATTGTATTTAGAAGTATTAATGTGATGCTAAAGGATTCTCAACCGAATCACTGTCGATTTCAATCATTTTACCTTCTTCAATTTTAACTAAGAAGGAATTAATAATATTTTTTTGCAGTTCAGCTACTACAATATATTCCCCTTCTTTTAATTTCACCTGCGGAAGATTTCCAAAAGATTTTTTGATATCTTCAATATAATCGCCTGTTTTGCTGTAAATTGTATAACCTTTATATGCCTCATAAACCGGATCATCGGGATAATCTGTTTTTTCTTTTTCCCGGTATGTAAAAACCTGAAGATATCCTATATCGTTTTTTATCTTAACATCAGGATTTTTAAATCCGTACTGACGTCCTATTTGAGTAGTTGAGCAGCCGGTTAGGAGCAGCAGGCTTAATCCGGTTAATGAATAAAGAGAAACTTTCATTATAAAATTCTTTTTTTATGAAAAATAATAGGATGTTTATGAAACATAGGGAATGATTAAACTCGGTATGTTAAGTTTATGTTAAATTAATATTATGAGTAGAAATTTGACATTCAAATCACATGAAATTTTAATATAAAGTCAGCGGGGCTGCATTTTCAGTATCCAAAGCCGATGTTAATAAGGTCTGCAGATACATACTTAACCAACCTAAACATCATAACAAAATTACTTTCTCCAAAGAAAATGTTTAATCATACTTATTGTAGGAAGCATTTTTGAAATTTTATCAGATGACTTTGAGGCATGCCAATAAAGGTTAATACATTTGATGAGGTAATAAGGTCAATTTTCCGGAGGTAAGTTTTATTACTAAGGTTAAAATATTCAGATAAGGTTTTGTGATTAAGTTTTTGATGGCTTTAATTAATTGTTGGAATTATTCACTACGAATTCAAAAAAATGTCAGTAATAAATTTAATAATGTTTATTCATACCTATTGGCAGAATTCAATTGCAGCAGCATCGTTGAAAATATGATCCATACGTAGATGGCAAATCATTTTCAAGAGGGAATGGAAACCTTATTAGAATGATTAAACCTTAGTAGCATAAGAATAAGAACCAAGTAGTTAAAAAACCTTATTACCAGTTATTTTTTTGTATAAACACCAGTGGAAACAGAATCTCATTTTTCCGGTAATAATGGAGTGAAAAATTAAAAATAGAGTACAATAATCTGTATACACATTTTATCTTTATCACTCTGAATCGATTGCCTCTCATTCATGAAGTATATAGAATTCGGATTGATAAATACATCACCGGTATTATCAACTACAATGATTCTAAATTATATTCAATTTATGCAAACCCGGATCATTTTCATTTCATTGTTTCGCGTTCGCCAAAATTATCGATGGAATATTTATCTACGATTATATCAGAAAGCTCTGAGCGATTTATGCACAGGCAAATTTAAATGGCAAGATTCCGCAGCCATAATATTCGGGAATTAACAAGAATTAAAAAAATTTGTAAACAAATAGATGAGAAGGATTGAAAATGATTAATATTCCCAAAGAGGGATAAAGCCTGCCCTTTTAACAATTTTTTGTCCATCCCGTCCAATAACCCAATCAATAAAATCTTTCACCGGTCCGGAAGGAGTATTATGCGTGTAGAAGTATAAATATCTTGCAATCGGATAAGATCCATTTTGAACATTCTCTTCTGTCGGAGCAATTCCGTTTACTTTGGCATTAGTTGAAGCCATCTGATAACCGATTCCGCCGTAGCCGATTGAATTCTCCGACGCTGCAATTTCCCGGATTATACTTTCAGTGGTGGGCTTTACGGCTGCATTTGATGTATAATCTTCCCCGTTTAAAACATGTTCTTTAAAATAAAGATATGTACCGGAATTAGGATTCCGGATTATTACATTAATAGGGAGATCTTTTCCCCCGACTTCCTTCCAGTTTTCAATTTTGCCGGTAAAAATATTTTTAATGTCGGTTAAAGAAAGATCTTTAACTTTATTCCCCGGATTTACAAAAACGGTAAGCGCATCTTTCGCAATTATAAATGAAACACCGACGCTTCCGAAATGTTCAGCCAGTTCCTTTACTTCTTCTCCTTTTAATGATCTTGATGCCGTGCAAATATTAATTTTGCCGTTAACAAATGATTTAATCCCCGCGGCAGTGCCTCCTCCCTCGACATAAATCGATACGCCTTTTTTATGCTTCATATATTCTTCGGATAAATTTTTGGTAAGATAAAGCATAGTGTCGGAACCTTTTATCCAGATAGCGCTTTCATTTGAAATGTCGCGGCAGGTTAAATGCAGAATAAAACAGAATGCAATTAAAAAAAATTTCAGATAATTCATTCAATTATGATTATGATTGTCATTTGTTCTTAAATTCTATAAAAATAAAATTCAGATAAGGAACGAATAGTAAAAACGGTTAAAACCGTTTCATGTCCAATTATTTTTTTCTCATTAATCCAATGGATAAATCCATTGGTTAATAATACACTATTATTTGCTCCGATCATCTCTTCCAATATTCCATTCCTCCATTATTCCATTACCTCCATTCCTCCAATATTCCACTAC
>JBLNGL010000612.1:0-2644 GCA_050264735.1 Ignavibacteria bacterium
GGGGCTGATAAATATAAATTAGAAGTTAATACTCAGCCTGATTTTGCAGGAACAATTATTTTTAATGCGGATACACTGACCGACACCGCTCAAACAATTAACGAATTATTAAATAATTCAAACTATTACTGGAGAATAACCGGATTGAATAATGCCGGTAATACAAGCGATACCAGCCACACTTTTTCTTTCACTACTTTGCGGACAGCAGTTGTTGAAGCAATTTTTACAATAACTGATGGTGCAGGCGGAACAACTATTCTAACAGCAGGTTTAGATTCATCAGCAACCGATGGACTTGATTCATCTTATGGAGAAGCAGAATTAACTCCTGTGCCGCCAGCCGGAATATTTGATGCAAGGTTTAATTTTCCGGATTCTATAATTTCATCATTGAAGGACATTAGACAAGCGACATTCCGGGAAGGATTTAATAGAATACACGAATTGCAGTATCAGGTTGGAGCCGGATCCTCAATAATTATAAATTATAATTTTGGTACAAATACACCGGATAAAGTAAGAGCAAGGCTGCAGGATATTATAACAGGGGCATTGATAGATACCACGATTTCTGATACTGGTAGTTATACTGTTACAGATCCGTCAGTGTACAGCAAATTAATTTTGACAATGATTTATGATACCCCGCTGCCTGTTGAGTTGACATCCTTTTCAGCATCAAGCTCAAATAAGGATGTTAAATTACAATGGTCTACAGCGACTGAGACAAACAACAGAGGTTTTTCCATTGAACGAAAAAGCAAAAATAAAAACAGCTGGAACACTGTTGCATTTGTTAACGGCAGAGGTACAACAACAGAACTAACAAATTATTCTTATACCGACAAAAATGTACCTGCCGGAATTTATAATTATCGATTGAAGCAGGTAGATTTTGACGGAGGGTTTGAATATTCTAAAACTGTTGAATTTGAAGTTAATGCGCCTAAGAAGTTTGCACTTGAACAAAACTATCCCAACCCATTTAATCCCTCAACAATAATTAACTACCAAATTCCTCAAGACGGAATAGTTACGTTAAAAATTTACGATGTTATAGGAGGGGAAGTAAGAACATTAATAAATGAATTCAAAGGTGCGGGGATATATGAGGTAAAATTCGATGCATCTGATCTTTCAAGCGGATTTTATATCTACCGGTTAAAAGCCGACGATTTTATTTTAAGTAAAAAGATGCTGCTGGTGAAATAATCTTAAAATTAGAATAGTCATTGGGAAAAATTAGTTTTGATATTGAAATAACAACCGCCGTTATTTCAACCCCTCAAAATGGGTTTGTCAACAATTTCAAAGAAGGAGCAGAAATGCTGCTGAGGGACTTTTTTACAGTCCCTTTTAGCAGTAAATTTTGAGCCAAAGGTTCATTAGTCCTTTGGCTGACACTTCATCCCTCCGGATCAGAGACTTCAGATGCCTTATTACAAATTTTATAATTAATGATGAACCCCACGGAACCGAGAAAGCATATAATGCTTTAAGATTGACAATGACCATGCAAAAAGACTACCCCCAAAATGAGGTTAATATTTTTCTTATGGCAGATGCAGTTACATGTGCATTAGCGGTCAAAATACACCACAAGGTTTTATAACATAGAAAGAATGCTGAAAGGTGTATTAAATAAGGGAGGTAAAATTAAGGCATGCGGGACATGCTCTGAGGCAAGAGGTATTAAAAATTTATCTCTCATTGAAGGGGTTGAAATCAGCAATATGATTGAGCTAACTAAATGGACAGTGGAAGCTGATAAGGTTTTAACGTTTTGGTTTTGTTGATTAAATTGTAAGCTGATTTATTAGTAAGATACTTCTGTAGAGGGATAAATTTGAAGAATTGATTGCAAAAAAATTTCGTCATATTTTATAAATAGTATTGATAAACTTCAATTGGCGGAGTATGCTATGCATAATCATTCTCTTCACCTGTGGCAGCATGATCATATTTTTGGTCAAGATCAGGTAAGGACGGGCGAACGGCGGACATTGCTCGTAATCGTAATTACCGCAGCAATGATGATTGTAGAAATAGCCGCCGGAATTGCTTTCGGTTCTATGGCGCTGCTTGCCGATGGTCTTCACATGGGATCTCATACCACAGCTTTAGGTGTTACAGCATTTGCTTATTTATATGCCAGGAAACATGCTGATGATCAGGGTTTCAGTTTTGGTACCGGTAAAGTAAATGCACTTGCAGGTTTCAGCAGTGCAGTCCTTTTGGCTGTATTTGCATTAGCAATGGCATGGGAGAGTATTAACCGGTTCTTTAACCCGGTTGAGATTATTTTTAATCAGGCAATTACTGTTGCCGTTATCGGTCTGATTGTGAATGCAATAAGTGTATGGATTCTAGGACATAACGATGATGAAAAGGAACATCATCATTCCAAGCATTCACATGAGCATTCCGATCATAACTTAAGAGCTGCTTATCTTCATGTTCTAGCAGATGCCTTAACTTCACTGCTCGCGATCTTCGCTTTGTCTGCCGGAAAGTTTTTGGGATTTATTTGGATGGATCCTTTAATGGGGATTGCCGGTGCAATTTTGGTTTCCAGATGGTCGTGGGGCTTGTTAAAAGACACAACAAATACCTTGCTTGATAAACAAGCTCCGGTGGAGCT
>JBLNGL010000613.1:0-3549 GCA_050264735.1 Ignavibacteria bacterium
CCCTTATCCAGACAGTTCCCGAGACAAATAGGCGGACTACCTGTAAACTGATACCCAAGGAGTTCGAATAATGCTGCTATGCAGTATTCGTAATTTGAAATTCCTTCAATAGATTCAACAAAATTAAATATAATGTCGGGGGAGTAACTATTAATTTTATTTATTGCCTGTTCAATGTTGGAGTTGATTGTAAATATTTTTACGTCTAAAAAATACCCGCTCAAAATTTTTTTTATATTTCCGATTTCCCTGGAGAACCCGCTTTCAGAAAGATCTATGACATCATTTAAATTGTTTCCGGCAGGTACGCCGCTGGCTTTGCCGTTATAATACGGGAAAATACTCAGCGGAGCATTATAGCAGATAAGAACTTTTGAATCTGACTTCATATTAAGTTATGTCTTTTAGCTGCGACATACAGCACTTTATTTATCATATCATTGTAACCCAGCCCGGCTGTTCTCGCCGCTTTAGGGAAACATGAATTCTCTTTAACGTCAGGAAGTATGCCAGGCAGAGGATTTACTTCAATAATATTCGGCTCTCTGTCTGCATCAAGTCTGACATCAATTCTGCTCCAGTCCCTGCACCGAAGAACATGATAAGCATTCAGCGCTGCAGTTTTAATCTTACCTTCCAGCCTAGAACTTATTTTAGCCGGACAAGTAAAAACCTCGAGAGGATTCTCTTTCGTATCGAGTATCCATTTAGCTTCATAAGAATAAATAGGAGTAAAACCATCCGGGAACTCTTCATAATTAATTTCAACAATAGGCAGAACTTCAGCTTCGCCGCCGTTTCCAATTATAGCAACAGTAAATTCCCTGCCCGGCAAAAATTCTTCAATTAGCGCGGCCTGACCGTATTCAGAAAGAATTCTTTCCACTTCTTTTTTTAGTTCCTTATCGTTCTTAACGAAAGAAGATAAAAAAATTCCTTTGCTTGAACCTTCTGATACCGGTTTAACCATGAGAGGATAATTCAAGCCGTGATGGGCAGTTTGGGTCAAGTTTTCCGCTACAAAAAATTTCGAATTGGGAATTTTATGATATGATAAAATTTCTTTAGTGCGTGCTTTATCGAGGCAAGTACTTAGTGTTAAAGGATCCGAACCGGAATATGGAATCTGAAGCATATCAAGAATGGCAGGTATTTGCGCTTCACGGCTTACTCCATTAAATCCTTCCGAAATGTTAAATACTATGTCTGGCCGTTTCTCTTTTAATTTTTCCAGTGCAGTTGAATCGGCTTCTATTAAAGTCACATCGTTATAACATTCCAACGCATCTTTCACCGCATTGATTGTATCCCATGTATCCCATTCAGCATAAGTATCAACGGCAGGCTGCAAAATTTCCTTTGCCAAGCTGCCGTTTGATTTTTTTTCAATAGGGGATAACGCTTCAGGGAAAGTTTCACTTTCAGGTTTGACATTAAATGTTAACGCCACATTCAATCGCAAGTTAAATCCCGATTTGTCCGGGACTGGAAGAGAAGATAAAATTTTTTCTCCGAGTTGTTCAAAATATTTTTTGCAAATATAAACATTATAAAATCTAAGTCAACAGTTTGGATGCTGATAAAAAAATATTTTCAAAAAATTTTCAGAAATATCTTTCCGGAACCGATGTTCTTCTTTCTTCATCATCATCATTCAAAGAACAAAATTATTTTCACAAGTAATTTGATTTAAAAAAAATTATAAATCAAATTTTTTTTTGAGATGAATAGCACAAATTATTTTTGGCGCGGCAGGTGAAAAAAACTTTAAGAGAAGGTTTAGCCGGTAAAAAAATATTTCAGGCAATCTTTGCGTAATCAAAACTCTCCGAATAATTCTCCGTCAGCTTCCGTTTTATCCGATGATTAATATCCAGTTCCAGATCGGGATCAGATTCAATCAGTTTAAAGGCTGCATCCTTTGCCTTAAGGATTGTTTCAGCATCGTTCACTATGTCAGCATACTTTAGTTCCGGGTAGCCGCTCTGTTCAATGCCGAAAATATTTCCAGGACCGCGGAGCTTTAAATCAATTTCGGAGACTTTGAAACCATCGGTGTATTTTACCATAGCATGTAATCTTATCAGTATTTTATAATGCTCCATCTGAGCAGGAGATAAATATTCAGTATCGGTTTCATGCTGCCCTGTTAGGGATACATATCTGTCCTTAGTCACCAAAATACAGAAAGCCTGCTTATTTCCCCGTCCAATTCTTCCTCTCAACTGATGAAGCTGGGATAATCCGAACCGGTGCGCATCATTTATTACCATAATGTTGGCATCAGGAATATCAATTCCCACCTCGATCACTGTGGTGGAAATCAGAACATCAAATTTTTTATTTAAGAATAAAAACATCTTTTCTTCTTTTTCCTGCCAGGACATTCTTCCATGGATTAAACCCACCTTAACATTCCTCAGGTAGGAGCCGGTTAGTTCGCTAAAATATTTTTCTGCAGCTTTCAATTCCAGTTTCTCAGATTCCTCTACGAGAGGATAAACAATAAACGACTGATATCCAGATTTTAGTTTATCTATTATGAATTTGTAAATTTCAGGAAGCTTGCTCTCACCCCTTAAAAATGTTCGAACCGGTTTTCTGGATTTAGGCATTTCATCTATAACCGATGAATCAAGATCCCCGTAAATTGTCATTGATAATGTTCTGGGGATCGGAGTTGCGCTCATCACAAGAACATCAGGTACCTTAGCAGTTCCGCTTCCGGAAAGCGCCGGACCTTTCGCTATAAGTTTTCCTCTTTGCACAACCCCAAACCGATGCTGTTCGTCCACAATTATTAGTCCGGCTTTTTTATATTTTACTTTTTCCTCGAATAAAGCATGGGTCCCTATCACTATATCTGCTTCCTGCAATTCAATCTGCTCAAGATTTTTTTCCTTCAAGGATTTTTTTTGCCCGCCGATGAGAAGACTGACTTTTACTTTCTTTTCTTTATGAACTTCAAAAAGTTTATTCATCATTCCAGATATATTTTTTGCGTGCTGATCTGCAAGGATTTCCGTCGGTGCCATTAAAACCGCCTGGTACCCGTTATCCACTGCGATCAGAATTGCAATTAAGGCAACAATTGTTTTTCCGCTTCCAACATCTCCCTGCAGCAGCCGGTTCATAGGAGCCGCTGATTCCATATCTTTTCTTATCTCGGAAAGAACTCTAAGCTGTGCTTGCGTCAGTTTAAAGGGTAGTATTTTTAAAAAATCAGAAATTAGGTTTGTCCTGACTTTCAGCGGGTTGCCGGCAAGCAGGCTTTTATATTTTCTCTTACGCACAGCGACAAGAATTTCCAGAAAAAATAATTCTTCAAACTTAAACCGGTACTTTGCCGATTCAAGGCTTTCCTTGCTTTCAGGGAAATGAATATTCTTTACGGCATTTTTTAAGGGAACTAGGGAATATCCCCGTATAATTTCTTCGCTTAATGTTTCCGGAATCAGGTCCGCAAAATTTTCTACTGCAGAATTAATAATTTTCCTTAAGCTGAAATCACCGATATTAGTTGCTTTTAATTCTTTCGGCAGCCTGTAG
>JBLNGL010000614.1:0-2795 GCA_050264735.1 Ignavibacteria bacterium
AGAGATATTTAGTACTATCACTATAATTGCCGGTATATTTTTACTTCATTTAATAGACACGAATTGATTTAATCAATTCGAATGCCGTTAAAATGATAATGAGTAAACTTCAAGCACTGGATAAATTCTTATAATTCAATTTTTTCTTGGAGATGAACTGTGTGCCCTATTTATTCTTTTTGTTGAAATTACCGGTAGGAAAATCAACCTTTCATCCCTTTATTTTCCCTGACCAAATAAAAGCTTAAAGGAAACCTGTTCAATAATCTGTTAAAAATCAAGAGATTGCCTGAATTTCATAATTTAATAGTTGAAAAATTAAGTTCTTAATTTCTCCCAAATCTTAGTGATTGACAAGAATTCTCTTCTTACTTAATTTAGCAGCGAATACGAGGTGAATGAATCAGAATTGATTAGGAATTGCTTTTGAAATATTTTCATTCCTCCCAGTTATTAAATTCAAAGCTTTTACCCCGTTTATTTTTCTAAAGACTTGAAAGAATTAATGTAATTAATTAGGAAATTCTCATTTACCATTTTCCATTTACCATGTTTAGTCTATGACTCCCAATACATGTGAATTTCTTTATTTCAATTAAAATTCATAATAATAAATTAAATTTTTCTTTAATGTTCTTAAGGATAATATGGCTGAAAAAAATATTATAGATTTAAATGATGTAACAGTCCGTTTTGCCGGCGATTCCGGCGATGGAATGCAGCTGACCGGTTCTCAATTCACTAATACGACTGCAATAGTAGGAAATGATTTAAGCACCTTACCCGATTTCCCTGCAGAAATCCGTGCGCCTGCCGGCACTACATACGGAGTGAGCGGATTCCAGCTTCATTTCAGCAGCAGCGATATTCAAACACCGGGAGATGCCCCGGATGTACTGGTCGCAATGAATCCTGCCGCATTAAAAATGAATCTTCATGATTTAAAACAAGGCGGCTCAATTATAGTGAATGTAAATGCTTTTGATCCTAAAAATTTGAGACTGGCAGAATATGCATCAAACCCGCTGGAAGACGGAACATTGAATGGTTATAATGTCATTCAAGTTCCTTTAAGTGCGCTGACAAATACGGCGTTAGAGGATACCGCTCTTTCGGCTAAAGAAAAATCGCGGTGCAAAAACTTTTTTGCTCTTGGTATGATGTACTGGTTATACAACCGTCCTGTTGAACCCACTTTGAATTGGCTGAAAGTAAAATTTAAAGATTCTCCGGATCTTGCTGAAGCAAATAAAAAAGCTATGATGGCGGGATATTATTTCGGCGAAAATACTGAAATCTTTACCGCAAGATACGAGGTTAAACCTGCTAAACTTTCTAAAGGTATTTACCGGAATATTTCAGGCAATGAAGCCTTAGCGATTGGATTTATAACTGCCTCTGTGAAATCAAAGCTTCCTTTATTTCTCGGTTCTTATCCGATAACTCCTGCTTCGGATATTCTGCATGAACTAAGCAGGCATAAAAATTTTGATGTTAGAACTTTTCAGGCTGAAGATGAGATCTCTGCAATTACCGCTGCTATCGGTGCATCATTCTCAGGTGCATTGGCAATTACAACAACCAGCGGTCCCGGTGTAGCATTAAAAACAGAATCCATCGGTTTAGCCGTAATGACTGAGCTGCCCATTATAATCATCGATGTTCAAAGAGGAGGACCGAGTACCGGGCTGCCTACAAAAACTGAACAGTCTGATCTGATGCAGGCTATGTTCGGAAGAAACGGGGAAGCGCCTGTGGTGGTTGTCGCTCCCTCAACTCCGGCTGACTGTTTTAACATGGCGCTGGAAGCTTCAAGGCTTGCATTAAAGTATATGGTACCCGTAATGTATTTATCCGACGGCTACCTTGCAAATGGTTCAGAACCATGGAAAGTTCCGGATCCTGATTTAATTCCGGAGATTCCGGTAAAATTCAGAACAGAAAAGGAAGGATTTGCACCATATCTAAGAGATGAAAACCTGGTGCGTCCTTGGGCTTTGCCCGGAACACCGGGATTAATGCACAGAATCGGCGGGCTGGAGAAAAAACATATCTCCGGAAACGTAAGCTATGATCCTGAAAACCATGAGTTTATGGTCCGGCTTCGTGCACAGAAAGTGAAAAATATTGAGAACGATATCCCTGACCTGGAAGTCTGGGGTGATGCCGATTCTGAATACTTGATTGCAGGATGGGGAGGCAGCTTCGGAGCAATAACCGAAGCAGTCAATAGGTTACGGCAAAGGGGAGCTAAACTTGCCCAGGTTCATTTTAAATATTTAAATCCTTTTCCGAAAAACACCGGAACTATTCTGAAGAAGTATAAAAAGATTTTGTGCCCTGAATTGAACATGGGGCAGTTATCAAAAATATTAAAGAGTGAATTTTTAGTCGATGTGGAACCATTTAATAAAATTCAGGGTTTACCCTTCAAATCATCTGAAATAGAATCTAAAATTGAATCTATGATCGGAGTTAAAAATAATGGAAGAGAATAAAGATAAAGTTTCCGCCTTCGCTAAAGCTTCGGCGGACAGGCAAGATAAAGTTCAAGTTCAAGATAAAGTTCAAGTTCAAGAGCAAGTTTCCGCCTTTAATAAGGTTCCGGCGGACAGGCCCGCCTTCACTGAAGTTCCGGCGGACAGGCAAGAAAATGAATTAAAATACACATCCAAAGATTTTGCATCGGACCAGGATGTGAGGTGGTGTCCCGGCTGCGGGGACTACAGCATACTTGCACAAATGCAGAGAGTATCGCCCGATTTGGGAATCAAATTGGAAAATTTTGTCTGGAT
>JBLNGL010000615.1:0-2740 GCA_050264735.1 Ignavibacteria bacterium
GATAAGGTAAACCGTGATGAAATAATATTTGAAATCAGCACTGATAAAGTCGACACCGAAATTCCTTCTCCCGCAGAAGGTATTTTATCAAATATAAAATATAAAGAAGGCGATACTATTGAAGTCGGAACGGTTGTAGCAGAGATCAATGAAAATTCTGAATCAGCAAAGAAGAGGGAAAATGAGTATAAAAATAAAAGCAGGGAATCAGAGGCGATAAAAAATAATGAAGACAACGGCAAAGAAATAGCAAAAGAAAAAGCTGGAACTTCCGAATCCCGTCAGGCGGGAGATGAAGTTGAAATTGTAATGCCTAAAATGGGCGAATCAGTTATGGAAGGGACAATAATAAAGTGGCATAAAAAAGTCGGAGAAGAAGTTAAAAATGATGAAACATTATTTGAAATAAGTACCGATAAAGTTGATACTGAAGTTCCTTCCCCTTCAAGCGGAATATTAGCGGAGATTTTAGTAAAAGAGCAGGAAACTGTTGAAGTGGGAACAATCCTCGGAAAGATTTCTTTAAAAGCCGATAAAAATATTAAACCTGCGCCGTCTGAAGGAAAGACAAAAGAAAAAAATAAGGCCGAAGATCTTAAAGAAGAAACTGTTTTACAGAAAGAGGATAAAAAAGAAGTCAGCGGAAATAGAAGTTCTTCATTCCTTTCACCTCTGGTAATGAATATTGCTGAAAAAGAAAATGTAAGTCATGAGGAATTGAGGCGAATTGAAGGTACAGGTCTTGAAGGAAGAATAACTAAAAAAGATATTCTTAATTATGTTGAAGAGAAGAAAAAACATCCTGTAAAAAATATTCAGACTGAGAGGGCAAAAGAAAAATCACCTAGAGAAGAAATTAAGCGTGCGCCTTCCTTTGAAATGCCGTTTGAGGAGGAAGTTGTTTATTCTTCAAAGGACATCGAAAAAATTGAAATGGATAACATCCGGCAGAAAATAATGCAGCACATGGTTAAAAGCCGGGATACTGCCGTTCATGTTTCCGCAATGCTCGAAGTTGATATGACTAAAATCCATAAATTCATTCAGCAGCACCGGGAAGAGTATCAAAAAAGTGAGGGAATCAAATTAACTTACATGGCGTTTATTGCACATGCGGCAGTTAGAGGATTAAAAGAATATCCTTTATTGAATGCCTCTATTGAGGGAACGACAATAATACGGAAGAAATATATCAATTTAGGAATTGCCGTTGCAATTGAACCGACAGGATTAATTGTTCCGAATATAAAAAATGCCGGTGAAAAAAATATAATTGGATTTGCAAAAGCCATAAGCGATCTAGCCTATAAAGCAAGAAATAAAAAACTTATTCCGGATGATATTTCAAACGGCACTTTTTCAATTACCAATTACGGCGTGTTCGGGACAATATTCGGCACTCCGATTATAAATCAGCCGGAAGTTGCAATTTTGGGAGTGGGTGCAGTTATGAAAAAACCTGTAGTCGTGGAATTTGACGGAATAGACACAATTGCAATTAAACCTTTAATGGCTTTAACTCTATCTCATGATCACCGGCTGGTCGATGGAATGCTTGGAGGAAAATTCCTTAAGTTTATAAAGGACTTTTTGGAAAATTTTGATGAGAGTTTAATATAATTTGAAAAATCATGGCAGTTATTAATCAATATCAGAAAGGATTTAAAGATGAGATTGAAAAAAGCCGCGGATCTATAGGGAAACGCGCGGATTGGCTTAAGATAAAGCTTCCTGCAGGTGAAAACTATAATGATGTAAAGAATTTAATGAGACGGCAGAATCTTCATACTGTTTGTGAAGAAGCCAGATGTCCTAACATTGCAGAATGCTGGAATTATAGATCGGCTACTTTTATGATCTTAGGGGATACTTGTACAAGAAGCTGCGGATTCTGCAATGTAAAACTTGGCATCCCTCAGAAGCTTGATTTAGACGAACCTAGAAGAGTAGCCGAATCGGTTAAAGAATTAAATCTTAGACACGTGGTTATTACTTCGGTAAACCGAGACGAGCTTAAAGACGGCGGAGCATCAATTTTTGCTGAGACAGTAAGATTGATTAGGGAGGAAATGCCTGAAACAACAGTTGAGATTTTAATTCCCGATTTCAGAGGCGTTGTTGATGCTTTTAATATTATTATGAAAAATCCGCCTGATATTCTTAATCATAACCTTGAAACTGTAAAAAGACTTTATTCTTATGTAAGACCTCAGGCAAAGTATGAAAGAAGCCTGAAGCTTATAAAATGGTTTAAGGAAAGATTTTTAAAGACAAAAAGCGGAATTATGGTGGGGATTGGAGAAAAACCTGAGGAAGTAATTGAGCTTATGCATAATTTAGTAGAACACGGATGCGATATCTTAACTATCGGACAATATTTGCAGCCTACAAAAGAACACCTTCCTGTTGATAGATTTGTATCTCCTGAAGAATTTAATATGTATAAAGATGAAGGCTTAAAAATAGGATTTAAGATTGTGGAATCTTCTCCGCTGGTCAGAAGCTCATATCATGCAGATAAACATGCCAGAGCTATCTTTTAAAAAAAATTTTCAATATTCAACTATCAATTCTCAATTCTAAAAACTGATATTGATAATTGATTATTGAGCATTGATTATTGAGTATTACCTCATGTTATTAAATAGAAAATTTTTATTTGATATGTTCTGAAATAAAATCTGTAATCTATTATATAGAAAAGAAATAAGCAACTTTATTTAATCCGCTGTGGAACCTT
>JBLNGL010000616.1:0-10686 GCA_050264735.1 Ignavibacteria bacterium
AATTCCTGAAGAATGGAATAAAGTGCAACTGCGAAATCGCACCGGAATTAGAACTTGAGCAATCAAACTTATCAAGACATTTGAAGATACTAGTTCAGGAAGGGATTCTAATTTCCTGGAAAGAAGGGCTGCGTGTTAATTATAAAATATCAGATGAGAGAATCTTTGACATTCTAAAAGCCGCAGGAAATGTTGCACGCAACGCAGCAAAAGAAAGAATAAAAATTCTGGAAGAAGCATAATCATTAGGGGAAACTTATGAACTGGAAAGAACAATACAAATCGTTTTTGTGGATACTAGGCTTCTTTCTATTTGCTTATTACCTGCCGATAGAAAATGTATCTTTTAAGAATTCAATTATAGAAGCATTTACCCTTGCCAAATGGTATGCAGAAGAGCATGTCCTTCTTTGCCTAGTACCGGCTTTTTTTATTGCGGGAGTAATTACTGTTTTTATTAGTCAGGCTTCTATAGTAAAATACTTCGGTGCTAAGGCAAAAAAATGGAAAGCATATCTTGTTGCTTCCGTATCGGGGACAATTCTGGCTGTATGCTCATGCACAGTGCTTCCGCTTTTTTCTTCAATACATAAGAAAGGAGCCGGATTAGGCCCGGCAATTGCGTTTCTCTACTCTGGTCCGGCAATAAACATACTTGCAATAATTTTAACAGCTAGAGTATTGGGAATTGAGTTAGGAATTGCAAGAACTATTGGTGCAGTCTTATTCAGTGTAATTATCGGTTTAATAATGGCGTTCATGTATAGAAAAGAAGAAAAGGAGAAAGAGAACAATCAGCTCGCAATGCCGGATGCTGATGAAGCGCGGCCATTCTGGCAAACATCTTTACACTTTTTCATTCTTGTCGGAATCCTGGTATTTGTTAATTGGGGAAAGCCTAATACGAATGAGGGATTCTGGTATTTTATGTTTGCAAATAAGTGGTTCATCACTTCTTTGTTTGGAATTGGTTTTGCACTTTCAATGGCTTACATAATAAAAGTTAAAAAGATTTATGTTTTGATTGGAACAATTGCTGTGATAATTTCCGCATTTATCTTTTATGATAAACCAACTATTCCTTTTATTGTAGGCATCATCTTTACGGCTCTCGCACTCACCTTTTCTAAAGATGAACCAAATCAATGGCTTGGTGAATCGTGGGCATTTGCAAAACAAATTATGCCGCTGCTTGGAGCCGGTGTTTTAGCGGCGGGTTTTTTACTAGGTTCTAATAATGGGAACGGCGGAATCATACCTAATGAATGGATTGCAAACCTTGTAGGCGGTAATTCGTTATTCTCAAATTTCTTTGCATCAGTAACCGGTGCATTTATGTATTTCGCTACTTTAACAGAGATTCCAATTATTCAGGGTTTGATAAACAGCGGTATGGGAAAAGGTCCGGCTTTGGCTTTATTGCTTGCCGGTCCGGCTTTATCTCTTCCAAGTATGCTTGTAATAAGAAGTGTAATCGGAACACAAAAAACAATTGTATATGTATCACTCGTGGTAATAATGGCAACAATGACCGGACTTATTTATGGATCTATATTTTAATCTTATAAAGTATTGTAATTAATCAAGTTGGAGCAATTAAAATGATTATTATTATGCTTGTATTAACATTACTGCTCAATGCAGATATTCATAAAAGTAAGATATATGAAGATAAGGCTCAGTCAGGTCTGACAGAGCAAAGATTATATTGTTTACTACTTCAATGTCTTGCGAGTGTACTTTAAAGATGTGTGCAGAATATGTAAAAGTTCTTCAGAAGTTTAGAGATCTTTATAGAGAAGAGATTGATTTTGAAGTGATTGATTCATACGCAGATGAAAAATCGAGCAATAAATATCAAATATCTTTTGTACCGACAATTATTTTTCTTGATAAAGAAAATAAAGAAGTAAAAAGAATTGTTAGGGAAGAAGATGTAGAAAAGGAATTAAATAATATTTTACAAACTTTTTTAGGTAAGATAAAATGATTATAAAAATTTTAGGAACTGGCTGCAAAAAGTGCTTAACTCTCGAAAGTAAAGTAAAAGGGTTAGCTCAGCAAAATAATATAGATGCAGTATTTGTAAAAGTTACTGATTTAAATAAAATTATGAGCTACGGAATAATGATGACTCCCGGGCTTGTAATAAATGAAAAAGTAAAAAGCTATGGAATAATTCCGAAAGATGAACAAATACTAGAATGGTTAAAGGAAAATTAAAATAAACGAATTGCTCTATTGTTAAAATGTTTAATTGCTCAATTGTCGAGAACAATTTACAATTAGATAATTAAAGAGGGAATAAAATGAAAAAACAAATTCTAATATTATCATTACTTATAATCTTCTTTGTCGTAATTAAACTTTCTGCACAATCTAAAGAAATACAACCAAAAGTAACCTTTGTGGAATTGGGTTCGGTTAATTGCATCCCATGTAAAATGATGCAGCCGGTTATGGAAAACATCGAGAAGAAATATGGCGAACAAGTTAAAGTGATTTTTTATGACGTGTGGACACAAGAGCAAAGACCGTATGCAGACAAGTATGGAATTAAACTGATTCCAACACAAGTTTTTATTGATGAGAATGGGAAAGAATTTCATCGGCATGAAGGGTTTTATCCGGAAGCAGAAATAGATAAAATTCTGAAAGAAAAAGGGCTGAAACCTAAAAACACAAAGAGCTGATATGATAGAAAGTATTTTCATTGAATTGTATGAGGCAATGACCGGGGCAGTTTGGCTGGCGGTTATTGCATCTTTCGGATGGGGAGTTTTATCAATTCTACTTTCTCCTTGTCATTTATCGAGCATTCCCCTTATTGTCGGCTTTATCAGCTCGCAGGGGAAAATTTCTATAGGAAGAACATTTAACATTTCTCTCATTTTTGCTTTAGGAATATTAATTACAATAGCGTTAGTAGGAATTATTACTGCTTCACTGGGAAGATTGATGGGAGATATTGGGGGAGTAGGGAATTATCTTGTCGCAGGTATTTTCTTTTTAGTCGGGCTTTACCTACTAGATATTATAAAGATTGATTGGAATACGGCCAGTTTAAAGCGAACCTCCACAAAAGGATTACTCGCCGCCTTAATTCTCGGATTGCTATTCGGATTAGCATTAGGACCTTGTACATTCGCATATATGGCTCCGGTGCTCGGGGTTGTATTTGAAACAGCTCAGACAAGCTATTTGCTAGCTGTAATTTTTCTTTTGGCATTTGGCATAGGACATTGCTCGGTTATTGTCGGAGCGGGAACACTAACAGGCAAAGTGCAGAGGTATTTGAACTGGAGTGAAGGATCAAGAATTATTTTTTGGATAAAAAAAATTTGCGGCGTCTTGGTAATTACCGGCGGTATTTATTTAATATTTACAACAAGATAATTTTTAACTTAAGGGGATAATAAAACTGATGAGACTAAAATATTATTATCGACCGCTTAAATTTTCTTAACAATTAATTAATATTAAATTAACCTTTATCTAATATTCAATCCTAAGATTTTCGTATCCTAATATAAAAAACGAGGATACAATCCTGAGCAAAATAAGAATATTAACATGAAAGTGACTCATCGTCCTTACTTCAAAGTAAAATGCATATTGGAAAACTCCAAGAGTTTTTAACGCGAGAGCTATAACTCCAACTAAATTAGATTTTAACCATCTAGGGAAAAAATATGAATAAATTAAAAGTCCTCTTCGTTTGTGTGCATAATAGTGCAAGAAGCCAAATGGCTGAAGCATATTTAAATAAATTCGGAGGTGATCGTTTTTTTGCAGAAAGTGCAGGTCTTGAACCTGGTAAATTAAATCCCCTAATTGTTGATGTAATGAAAGAAGAAGGGATAGATATTTCAAATAAAAAAACAAACGATGTATTTGAGTTTTATAAAAAAGGGAAATTTTATTCCTATGTAATTGCAGTTTGCGATAAAGAAGCTGCCAAAAGATGCCCTATTTTTGCGGGAATTGTGAAGTAACTGGAGCTTTACGGATCCGTCCAAGCTTGAAGGCACTTACGAAGAAAAATTAAAAGAAGCTAAAGTTATCAGGGATCAGCTTAAGGAAAGAATAATCCAATGGCTGGAAGAAGTGGAAGTAAACTTGAAACAATAAGTATTTTATAAATTGAATCAGTTTAAGAAAAATTTAAATGGGGAGTTTTTACTCCCCATAATTATAAAAGATTAACTGCGTCCATTAACTTTTGCTTATGCAGGGGGCTGTAAATTTGTGTCGTTGCCAAATCTATTCACTCAAACTTTAAAATCTAATTTTCCATTAATTCTTTTTCTTCAGGTAAATATTCATGTTCTGTAACATTCGAAACTGCTGTTGTTTTTCGTGACAAATATGTATACATAACCGGAACCACAACAAGAGTTAAAAATGTCGAAAAGATTAATCCCCCGATTACAGCAATACCCATTGAAACCCGGCTTTCCGAGCCGGAACCCAAAGCTAATGCAATCGGTAACGCACCCAAAATAGTGGATAAACTAGTCATTAAAATCGGTCTCAATCTGGATACGGCAGCTTCCTTAATTGCCTCAAATCTATTGAGGCCCGACGCTTTTTTCTGATTTGCAAATTCGACAAGAAGGATTCCATTTTTTGTAACCAATCCGATAAGCATTATTTGCCCGATCTGACTGAAAATATTTAATGATTGATTAAAATACCATAAGGAAAGGAGAGCGCCGGCGAGAGCAAGAGGTACTGTAAATAGTATAATAAAAGGATCTCTAAAACTTTCAAATTGGGCTGCAAGTACTAAATAGATTAAACCAATGGCAAGAAGGAAAGCAAAGAGCAAGCTCGATGAGCTTTCAGCATAATCTTTTGAACTTCCCGAAAGAGTAGTAGAAAAAGATTCATCCAGCACTTTTTCAGCGACTTCATCCATAGCTTCAATCCCGTCACTTATTGTTTTTCCGGGAGCTAAGGCTGCGGAAACAGTGGCTGAAACATATCTGTCAAATCTATAAAGCTGGGGCGGCGTGCTCTGCTCGCTTATATTTATTATATTATCTAATTGAACTAATTCACCTCTGTTATTTTTCGCAAATAAAGACTTGAGATCAATCGGCTCATCCCTGCTTTCACGGGCAAGCTGACCAATAACCTGGTATTGTTTTCCATCCTTGACAAAATAACCAAATCTTTGACCGCTGAAAGCAGCTTGAATTGTTTGGGCAATATCAATAGTTGAAATGCCGAGATCCTTAGATTTTTGCCGGTCAATGCTAATTCGAAGTTCAGGCTTATTAAACTTTAAATTCACATCAACAAGAAAGAATGCAGGATTCTTTGAGGCTTCATCTACAAATTTTGGAACTATTTCCCTGAGTTTCTCGAAATTAGGTGCTTGAATGACGTATTCAACCGGTAAGCCAAATCTTCGGCCGCCGATTGTAGGAGGCTGACTAACATAAGTTCTGGCAGATGTTAAGCTGCTAACGTCAACCGACAACTTATCTGCGATCTGCTGCTGTGTAATTTCTCTTTCCGACGGATCAGTTAAAATTAAATTTATAAAGCCGGAATTAATTGAGCCGGCCGCCCCGCCGCCCGGAGAAGTAAGAGAAATTATCGCCTTTCGATCACGAATTGAATCGGCAACAAGTTCAACAAGGTTATCCATAAATTGATACATATAATCATAGGATGCACCTTCAGGGGCAGTAGCCACAAGACGAAGAGAACTTCTATCTTCCAACGGAGCTAATTCTGAAGGGAGGTCTCTACCCAAAATAAAAATAAATATTATTGATGCTCCCATTATTACAAATGCATAAAACCGGTGTGCTAAAAAATAATCTAAAATATTTCTGTAAGATGAATTCATCTTTACAAAAAAAGGTTCTGTTTTATTATAAAACCATGAATGGGATTCTTTTCTCTTAAGTATTCTTGAGCTTAGCATTGGGGTGAGCGTAAGAGCGACGAATGCCGAAATAATTACAGATCCCGCAATTACAATTCCAAATTCTCTGAATAATCTGCCTGTGATCCCTGCCAGAAATATTACAGGAAGGAATACTGCAGCAAGTGCAACGGTGGTTGAAATTACAGCGAAGAAAATTTCTGCCGCACCCTTTCTTCCGGCTTCCATGGGATTCATTTTATCTTCAATTTTTTTGTAGATATTTTCTAAAACAATAATGGCATCATCGACAACGATTCCGATTGCCAGAACAATTCCAAGTAAAGTAAGAACGTTTATAGAAAAATCTGCAACATACATTATAAAAAAAGCACCGATGAGAGAAATAGGTATCGCAAGAACCGGGATAATAGTACTTCTCCAATCTCTTAAAAATAAAAAGATTATAAGAATTACTAATCCGAATGCAAGAAAGATTGTCTGGATAACTTCATCAATAGATTCTTTAATATATTCTGTTACGTCAAAGCCTATTAAAGTATTTATGTCCCCCGGAAGATTCTTTTTTATATGTTCAAGCCTTTTATAAAATTCATCGGTGATTGCAATATTGTTTGCCCCGGCCTGAGCGACTAAAACTACTCCGACCATTGGAATACCATCTCGTTTTAAAATGCTCCTTAAATTTTCGGCATCAAGCCTGGCGTAACCGATATCTCTAAGACGTATTATATTTTTATCGGTTTCTTTTACAATCATATTGTTAAATTCTTCTTCGGTATATAATCGTCCAATGGTGCGTATAGATAATTCCGTGTTATCGCCTTCGATACTGCCTGACGGAAGTTCTACATTTTCCCTATTAAGGGCAACTCTTACGTCAATTGGAGTTAACTGGTAGGCGGCAAGTTTTGCAGGATCAAGCCACAGCCTCATAGAATATCTCTTTTCTCCCCAAATTCTAACTTCACTCACACCGGGAATAGTTTGAAGCCGTTCTTTAAATGCATTGTTTGCAAACTCTGTAAGTTCAAGCAGATTTCGGGTGTCGCTTTGAACACTTAAAAATAAAATAGGGAAGGCATCTGCATCCGATTTGGCAACTACAGGATTTTCAACATCGGAAGGAAGCTGACTCATCGTTCTTGAAACTCTATCTCTAACATCATTTGCTGCCGCTTCAAGATCCACATCGATATCGAATTCAACGGTAATTATACTTCTGCCATCCCTGCTCACGGATGTCAATGAACGGATACCGGCAATCCCATTTATCTGGTCTTCCAAAGGTTCGGTAATTTGCGATTCAATTACATCTGCGTTGGCTCCTATATAGGCTGTTGAAACAGTGATTATAGGAGGATCCACAGCCGGGTATTCCCGAACGCCGAGGTATGTATAACTTAAAATCCCAAAAACTACAATAATAATAGACATTACTATAGCTAAAACAGGTCTTCTTATACTAACAGATGATAGGCTCATGATTACAATCGCTTCCTCTCTAACATTTGGTATATGGTATAGAGGTATAAGGGAAATTATGATTCAATTTAAAAGCATTAAATGCTTTTAACATAATCTTCTTATCTGAATATTCGGCATATCCTTATATCCTTATACCTTATCCATATATTCCTAATTAAACTCAGAAATCTTTATGGGCATTCCAGGACGAATCTGCAGAATGCCTGATGTAATTAAAGTATCATTATTATTTAGTCCTGACGTAATTTGAACTCTCTCCTCATTCCTTATCCCGGTTTCGACACTTTGAGGAAAAGCCTTGCCGTTTTTATACAAAAATACTTTTTGTCCTTTCAGCTCGGGTACTAAAGCATGCGTCGGAATCATTACGGCATCATTAATTTGTTTTAGAACAAGTTCAACGTCCGCAAAGGAACCAGGGAAAATATTATTGCCCGGATTGTTGTATATCCCTCTTATTTTTAGCGTTCTGGATACAGGATCTATTTTAGGTTCAATTGCATAAATTTTACCGGTATATGTTTTTTCATCGCCGGTTACTTTGAAATTTATATTATCTCCTCTCTTAACTGAAGAAGCATATTTCTCCGGTATTGAGAAATCAATTTTTATAGGATTAATATTCTGCAGACTTGCAATTACCGTTGAAGGGGTAACATAGCTGCCTTCACTTACAAATTTCAATCCGACCACACCACTGAAAGGAGCTTTGATTTCAGTTTTTTCAATCCGTGCATTAATCAATTCAATTTCAGCTTTTGTAACATTTAATTCATTTAATGAGATATCGTATTCCACCTGGCTTATCGCATCTTTTTCAAGAAGCTTTTTCTGCCTTAATTCAGTATCCTGCAATAATTTTATGCGGTATTCTTCCCTGGTAAGCTGAGCCTGAAGCTCCGAATCATTAATCTTTACAAGCATATCTCCCTCATTAACAACGCTTCCTTCCCTGAAAAATATTTTTACAATTTTACCTGCTACTTCACTCATAAGCTGAACTTCTTCATTAGCAATGATAGAACCGCTTGTAAGGACCCTGTTATCCAGCGATTCTTGTTTAAGAATATGAGCTTTAACAGGAAGAGATGTATTTGTCTCCCGGGCATTTCGGGGATTGCCGGCAGGATCGGAGGAACTTAATTTTGGAATAGAAAGCAAAGCAATTACCACAACAATTACTAAAGCAATTAAAATTTTTTTTATGTTTTTTTTCATTGGAAAAAGTGCAGAAAATGGTAAAATTTACTATTAATAATCGATACTAAAATATTCTTAAACAATACTATTTACCAGTCCGAATTTCTTTTTTATGACAAAAGACATATAAAAAATCCGGCAATCCTAATAATGTTAGAATTACTATTCCTTATAAAGTAATTAATCCTAATAGAAAATTTTGATAAATTACCAATGGTAATAATTAAATAGAATGAAAGATACAATTTTAATAATCGATGATGAGGCAGATCTTAGGAATCTCCTTTTAAAGCTGTTAAGCTTGGAAGGTTATAAGGTCATTTGTGCTGAAGACGGAAAAGGCGGATTAACTTTAGCACAAAAGGAAGACTTTGCGGTTGTTGTTGCGGATGTACGTCTGCCCGATATCAACGGATTGAATCTTATTCAAAAGATCAAAAAAATTAATCTTTTGACTGAAGTAATTGTCATTACGGCCTACGGTACAATTGAAGACGGAGTACGTGCAATTAAAGAAGGAGCTTTTGACTATATAACCAAAGGAGATGAAGATAATAAAATTGTTCCCGTAATTCAGCGGGCGGTGGAAAATGTAAGGATGAAATACAGGATTGAGCAGCTTGAGAGGCAGGTAGGAGAAAAATATAATTTTGATAACATATCAGGCACCTCTAAAGTTATAAAAGATGCCGTTGAAATTGCAAAGAAAGTTGCCGAGACAAATACACCGGTTCTGTTAACCGGGGAAACAGGAACGGGAAAAGAGCTTTTCGCTCAATCAATTCATTATGCAGGGGAAAGGAGTAAAAATAATTTTGTTGCCGTAAACTGCAGCGCTTTTGCTAAGGATCTTCTTGAGTCGGAAATGTTTGGCTATGCGGCAGGTGCTTTTACAGGTGCAAATAAAAATAAAAAGGGTTTGTTTGAGGAAGCACATAAGGGGACTTTATTCCTGGATGAAATCGGGGAATTGGACTTATCTCTTCAGGCAAAATTTTTAAGAGTATTGGAGACAAATAACTTTATCAAAGCCGGCGATACTAAACCAACACAGGTGGATGTTAGGATTATTACAGCCTCCAACAGGAATCTCCAGGAAGAAATTGAGAAAGGCAATTTCCGTGCAGACCTGTACTATAGAATCTCCGTCATGAAAATTGAAATTCCGCCTTTGCGAAACAGGAAAGAGGATATAAAACCGCTTGCAGAGTATTTCATTAAATTTTATTCTCAAAAAATGGGCAGAAACATCTCTGAAGTCACACCGTTTTTCTATCAAAAATTAGAAGAGTATAACTTCCCTGGAAATATAAGAGAATTGAGAAATATAATAGAAAGAGCAGTAATTCTTTCTGAAAGCAAAATATTGGATGAATCATCTCTACCCAATGATATTGTTAATAAAACAGCAATTCATTCGTCATCAAACCTTGAAGAGATAGAGAAGAATCATATCCTTGCTGTTCTTGAGCAGGCAAACGGAAACAAAACCAAAACAGCCGAGCTGCTGGGAATCGGATTAACAACTTTGTACCGTAAATTGCAGTCCTACGGTATTGAATGAACCATTTGCTTTTCAACAAACGGTATAATTTCTTTTATATATTTTCTGAGAAAGTCGATCTCTGCAGGATTAGATTTTATATCACCGCTTAAGTTCACACCAATAACTCCTAATACCGAATTATTAATCTTTAAAGGGAAATAAGCTGCATCGGTATTATGCATAATGCCGGTCGTTTTACCGGTTTCTGTTTTATCAACAAAGGATAATTCCGCTGCCAGCCATTCCATTTCATCAGGCTTAAAACTGCTTGCAGGGTGAGGATTCCTGTTTAATTTATTATAATCTGCGGAATAAAAAATTACCGATTGAAATCCGAATGTTTTCTCTATTTCTTTAACTGCTCTCCCGGAAACTTCATTTAGATCTTTGGCGGATGATAATTCTTTTATCAGATTATATAGAGCATTTGATCTTCTTTCTTTTTCGATCATGTCGTTCTTCTGAGCTTTAAGCCTTGCTGTTAAAACACCATTGGTCGTTGCTACAATAAAAAACATAAACAGCATCATTACATCTTCCGGTTTAGCTA
>JBLNGL010000617.1:0-8575 GCA_050264735.1 Ignavibacteria bacterium
AGCTGGAGGAAACCGAGGGATGGGGACGCATTTATTCGGATCCCGATATAAGAATTTTTATGGATGAATATGAAACTAAAAAAGGGAAGCTGACAATTTGGTACCAGTTCCCGGACTTTTACAGGTTTGATGTTTCCGGCGGAGATACTCTTGTAATTTTTTTAGGAGATACGGTTCTGTCATCTCCGGTTTCCGGTCTGAGAAAAGCGAGAGTGCTGAATATAAAAGACAGCTTTCCTCAAATCCCGCGGAATAAAAATCTTTACTCCGAGATTCATTATAACGACCATCCGTGGCGTAAAATTTCTTACTGGTATACTTTAAATGTTTTAAGCGGCGGACAGACTTTCATGCTGAAAGATCTGAATTATAAAATTTACCCGGTTGAACTTCTGGAATTAAATGATGAACCGGTCAGCTCTTTTAATTGGAGATGATGAATGAAGATTATTCCTGATTTTGTCCGGAACAATAATAGGATCAAAATAATATCAAACGGCGGAAATCCCTCTCCGATCCCTGAAGATTGGAGACCCGTTCTGATGAACTGCGAAATTCTTGTAATAATCCCGGATATGCATATGTACCTCTTTAATTCAAATCTCGACAATTTTAAATTCGGTGCAAAAGCAATGCTGAGCTTATTAGATCATCTTGAAACTCTTAAAGAGGAGATGGCATTAGATGGCAAAACTTTGCGTATTTACCAGATTGGCGATGTTTATGAACAAAGATTTCCTAGTTTAATTCATCCCGGTTCAAATGCAATCGGAACTGAAATAAGAATGTCGCATCCCGAATATGACCAGATAATTAATACAATGAACGGAATCAGGACTCATTTTCTGTACGGCAATCATGATTTTGAGCTCCGGCATTTTCCGGGATTTGCATTTGCTGCAAAAGAAGGGAAGGTTTACATCGAGCATGGATTCACAAACGACAGGTGGAATGATTTCTCCAATCCGAATGCTTCCTTCTGGGAAGTCAGCCAGCTGATATTTAAAACGATCCGCGAGATAAACCAGCTGTTTGCAAATATTTTAGTTAGTTCAGACGCAATCTCCAAGGATGATAATTATTCGTTCGGTGTAAGATCGGGGGAAGACCCGGATTATAATTACCCATCCGAAACAGGTTATATAGAAAAATACGGGGTTAAATATTTCGATTATTATTCAAAAAGGCTTCAGAATATTCCGGATATGCCGGATGCAAAAATCAGCATAATCGGGCATACGCATCATCCCTACTTAAATACAAATTTCAACAACGGAAAAAATATTTACATTGATGCCGGTGCATGGACGGAAGGACGTTCGGATTTTGCAGTGGTAACAAATGAAGAGCTCTGCATCTGCTCCTATATGAGATAATGAATTTCTTTAAACAGAATAAAATTTTTTTTTAAGCGGAACAGGAGTGTAAAATGCCTGAAGAAAATTTGCCGAGTTCAGGTAAACTACTTGATGAAAATATTTCACAGATTTTTAATCAATACCAGAACCGTCAAAAAAGCCTTGAAACTTCTTTTAAAATTCTGATGCTGTTTGCGCTTTTATTTCTCTTTATAATTCAAATTCCCTACATTTCAATAAGAGTTAGGAATGATAGGATATCCACGGAGCTCGAAAAATCAATATCAATTTTAAATAAAAAAAAGAAATTGATGGATGATTACAGAGAGGCCCAAACCGGTATAGATGATCTTCATAAGCAAATTAATGAAAGTCCGAAATTATTAGCCAAATTTCTTCAGCAATTAAGCGAACCTCAAAACAATGCAATGTTTGTTCAGCACGCACTGCCTCAGACTAACGAACCCATCGAGGTCCGTGTAAGGAATGAAGTAATAAGACATTTTGAGATATACAGGAATATCTTTCATCAGAAAATTTTAGCTCCGCTTAAATTGATAAACAGTGATGATGAAATTATAACTAGACTTGAAAAAGGACTGGATACGTTACAAATTATTTTTCACAGCAAACTCGACAGCAATCCGGATTTTTTCTACTCATTTTCCGGCAAAGGAGGTTTCTATTCGGATCTTGATAATGATGTAAAAAATTTCTGGGAAAGATTTTCTCCTGCTCTTGAGGTACAGCAGGAAAAATTAAATACCGAACTTGTCTCGATAAATAAATTCTGTGATTCATTAAAACAAACTCTTCATAATCTAAAAACAGACGAAGAACAGATTGTAGAGCGGATGGAGCAGATAGAATTCCCTCTTGGAAAAATACCAATCGGTTTGAATGAATCTATTGCAGTATTTCCCTTGCTTATTTCAATCGGATTCCTGCTTTCCCTTTCATTGTTTTCCGATACTATTAAGCTTAGAAGGAAGCTCCATGATCTTTATAAGAGGAAAGATCCCGCAAGAACTGTTTTTACAGAGGAGCAAATTTCTTTGATTGCACCTTTATGGATCGATCCGCTGCTGCCTAAAATTAATCAAAGACGAAAATTAATACTTCTATCTATTCCTTTTATCATTTTCATTCTTTCAGTTATATTTATAATATATACCTGGCTGCTCCCAGGACCTGCTATACTTGATACTTCCTATACATGGTGGATTTACAGTTCGGTTTATTTAATCTGTTTTTTACTCTGCATTTCAAGTTTTAAAAAAATGCTGGAAGAACTATCAGCATATGAAAAATGATGGTTTTTTTGATCAACTCAAATTTTTTCAAGGAAATAAAATATGCCGCCTGAAAAGAAATTCAAAATCGAGAAGCCGTACTACCCTATAGTTTATGTCCGCGGGTATGCAATGCGTTCTTCGGAACGCGAGGAAACATTTAACGATACTTATTACGGTTTTTCGGCAACATCTGTGGAAAAGAGGCAGGCTCCCCCGCCTAGATATTTTGAGGCGGATGTTTTTGAGGGTCAGCTTATCCGGTTCATGAAAATGAAGGACTACGGATATGCTGATGCAGTGAACCGGGGTCTTGAAATTTTTCCTTCGAATCCTTCCCGAAGTATCTGGATTTGCAGGTTTTACGATCAGGATTATATAACTGAAAAACTCCGCAGTATTGAAGAGCATGCCGAAGATTTATATGACCTTGTGTGCACTAAAATTCCTCAAAAACTTAAAGAAACCGGGGTGGATCTGGGAAATAATGATCAGGATTTTAAAGTAATTCTTATCGCCCATTCAATGGGAGGTTTAGTCTGCCGCACTCTGATTCAAAATTTACTCCCCTATAAATATAATCAAGATCCAAAAAGATGGATTCACCGGCTTGTCACGATGGGAACTCCTCATAAAGGTATTGAACTGGGAAGAATCCCAGATTTCCTGGAAGACCTTATTACAAATACTCTTAATCCCTTTGACGCCAATATTTTTAAGGAAGACCGGATGAGATCTTATTTAAAGCTCCAGGAAAAAAACGGAAGTAATTATAAATATGATATTAATAGTCTCGGTCCGCAGGATACAAATTTTTATTTTCCTGTAAAAAGATGCCTTTGCCTAATCGGCAGCGATTTTAAATCTTATAACCTGGTTAAGGAAGTTACGGGAAATTTCAGCGACGGCCTTGTAAAACAGGACAGAGCTTATATTGTTGCCGGACAAACTCCTGCTGACGGGCATTATAAAGAAGAAATGAAACCTTTCTGGGCAAATGTGCACCGTGCTCATTCAGGTTTTAAAGGAATCGTGAACAGCTATGAGAGCTATGAAAACATCCAGCGCTTTCTCTTCGGAAATATTAAGACCGAAATATCTTTAAGAAATATTCAGTTAAGCATAGATAAGGAACCTGATACAAAATATTTCTATGATTTTGAATTTATGTTTTCTATACGCAAGACTAATGTTTACCTTCACAGGAGAGAGCAGGAACCTTGCGAGAACGCTATGCGATTGGAGTACGATAAAATTCCTAATGAACTTTTCCTTCACACTTTTTTTATGAATTCCGGTCTTAAAGATCCAGGCTCAAATTTTTCGCACTTCATGATTAAATTAAGAATTGTCGAACACCGGGTTAAGGAGGGATTTTTATGGGATCATGAATATCCGGAAAGACCAATTTATAATGAAACTGCAGAAGTACGGATCGGCGACAGCGATCCTCTGAATCCCGGAGAAGAAATTGAATTCCGCTGGCTTTCCGACGGAGATAAGTGGAATAGGATTAAACCGGATAACGGGGATTATCATTTCCATTTCCGGAAAGCTAACGCAATAACTGCGGAAATAGTTATAAAAGCCGGTGCGTGGCCGGATTATAACTTGACAAGGGATGAATAAATAAGTTTGTGTAATCCAAACATTAGTTAAAGTTCATGTCCAAGTTCAAGTTTTATCCTTCTTGAATCTGAACTTGAACTTTATCTTGAACTTTACCTTAAACTTTATCTTAAACTTTTTACGTAAATAAAATGGCAACCAGAGAAGCTCAAAAATATTTAAATCTTCTCCGCAGCGAAGCTCAGAACCATTACCGGACTCAAGACAGCATCTACAAAGAAAAAACTGCCGGTCAATCGGCTTTAAATAAGCTGGACGATTTCCTTACAATTAAAGTTCTCAAATGGATTTTTCATTATATAAAAAGCCGTTTCGGGGGAAAGCATAAGTTTAAAAATTATTCCGGCTCTAATAATGGTGTATTCAAAATGTTATCAGTCAGCACCGGCAGCAGCAATGAAATAAAGATAACCGTAGCGTCGGATTGGGCTACAGATACCATCGAAAGTGATTTGATCGGTGAAAGAATGAATAATGAAAAAGCAGATTATACAATCCAACTCGGCGATACATATTATGTGGGTACTCCAAAAGAAATGGAATACAATTACTTAATCCCGGGAAATTCCTGGCCCCGGGGGAAATCCGGAACCTTATCTCTCCCCGGGAATCATGATTTCTACAGCAACGGCGACGGTTTTTTTGAAAAATTGCTCCCAAAAATGTTTGTAAAAACTCCCGGAGGAGAAATTACCCAGGAGGCTAGTTTTTTCTGTTTGGAAAATGACTACTGGAGGGTTTTAGGATTGGACACCGGATATCATTCAGTCGGCCTGCCGTTGATAGAATTTATTTTTAAACCGGATGCACATCTTGATACTGTTATTGTTGATTGGATGACAAACGTTGTTAAATTGGGGAGCGGGGATGACAAGAGAGGATTAATTCTTTTAACACATCATCAATATTATTCTGCATTTGAGGATGAATATCCGGAGCCTGCAATTAAAATGGCTGAATTTATCGGCAAAAAACGGCCGGTTATTTGGATTTGGGGACATGAACACCGTTTTTCCGTCTACGGCTGCCTACAGATGAAAGATGGTATAAAAGCCTTCGGACGATGTATCGGCCACGGAGGCATGCCGATAGAAATTATTCATGAAAAAGAATTAAGTAAATTGAAGAAGGACAGAAAATTGGTTTTATTCGACAACCGCTATAAAAGCAGACTCGGGAAAACTGATATCGGGCATAATGGTTATTCCAATTTATTATTTAACAAAGATAATTTAACAATAGAATACTTCGATGAGAATAAGAAAATACTTTCCGAAGAATGGAATATCGATTTGAACACAGGATTATTGTCCGGAAAGAAAATAAATGATTTTACTGATGGTTCGTATCCTTCAACTTTAGAAAGCGGCAAAGAAAAGCTTTTTCACTTTGGTCCCAGTATAGAAGAAGCAATAAGATAATTGTTTTGCAGGTCGAAGCGCTAGCTTCGACCAAAAATATTTTTGGAGTAGCAAAGATTAGCTACGTCTAAATATAAATGGACGAAGCTTCGCTTCGTCCTACAAATAAAAAAAATATTTTTCAGCAGATGTAGACTTTCTTTTCAATCTTTATTTTTTTGGGTTTCTTCTTCCGGTTTCTTGCCTGTGCCTCGCAGCTTTACAAATTTATTTAATAAATCAAACCAGAATGGAGCCCCGAGAGATATTGCAAGTGCAGTGATTAAGCATCCGAAAATATTTCCCCAAATATGTGAGGTAAAATCATCCCACGATTTCCATCCTAAGCCGATAATCTGGTTTGCTGTTTCTATATCTGCTTTGTATAAACTATCGGCACGCACAATGAGCAGATCAAAACGGTTTGCGGTAATGCTATCGCTATTGGTATATTGGGCAGGGTTTCTAACGTAGTTTTCAGAAAGCTTCAGAATCTGATCGCGTGCATTTTTATCTTTGGATAAACGGTCCACAATCTCAAGTGTATTTACATTAAACGAAATTGCCAACACAAGGCCGATTATAAGCACGATATACTGGATCTGTCTCTTGTACCATCCGGAAGCTCTTTCCATCATATCATTGAACCATTTTTCCAGATTAGTTTTAAATTTTTCGATGTTGTTCCCGGCATCGTTAAGAAATGATTTAAGAAGCTTTATCGTATCGCTTTGCCATCCGGAATCGCCGGCTTTTTTCCCCAGCTCATCGAGTTTTTCATTTATCTTTTTTATTGATTCCTCTAGGTCGATTGAATCGAATCCCTTCAATATGTCAACCATAGTTTTGGAGAAATTTTCGGGAGTAATGTATGAAGGTCTTTTATGTAATTTCCCGGTGCTCATGTATTTTATAAGCGGGTGATTGTAGAAATTTTCATATAACTTCTTTTCAAGCGGAGTTTTACCATCATCAATCAGCATTCTTTTAAGAGCACGGCCCAAATTTCGGGCACGAAGGCTGAAAAGCGATGCAATTAATTCATTAATTATGGTAGTAAAAAGAGAATACATAGCGTAAATAAAGGAGAGACCAATCATTATCTGCAGAACAATATTATCAAGCATATTTGTTCCCTGTAAAGATTTTATCCAAAATGATTTTTTCCTATTTGTACGGGAAAGAAATTTTAATTAAAAGCCACTGCACCAATAGCTATGCCTAGTGCGAGACCCAATGCTCCGAATCCCACATACTTCCAGATGTTTGTAAGCTCTATTTTATTTAAATCAGAATTTATTTCATCCAGTTTTATCATTGCACTGTCGAGCTGCTTATTTGAATCTTCAAGTTTCCTGTTTGAATCGCTGAGCAAAGTGATTGAAGGCTGCAGGTTTATTGAGGAAACTTTCTGCAGGCTGTCGGAGATCATCTTCAATCCGGAGGACAGAATATTTATCGATTTATCTATCTTTTCATATTCGGTAATAATCCGGAGCGATAAGCTGTCCCTTCTTTGATAAACAAGCGCGAGTCTGCTTGAAATATCGACATAATCTTTAAGCCCGATAGCGATATCAGCCGAGGAACATAAATTTTTCAGAGAAACATTTTCACCCGGTTTTAATAAATAAATTTTGTTAAAGCTTTCATTTATAAATGCGTCATTAAAGCTGATTTCCCCGACCGATCTTGTTTCCACATCCTGTGAAAAGACTGAATTGCAGCTAATTACTAAAAGCAGATTAAGTACAGCAATAAAATGATTTTTCATCTTACAACCTCAAGGTTATGATACTGCGGTTCTTTTAATTCTTTCGGCTCGCCCGGGATTTTATCTTTTATTTTTGCAATCTCTTCATCCAGCGATTTTCTTTTTTCTTCAAGTTCTTTTACGCTTGTTCTGATTTTATTAAACTCCTGCTTCAGCCTGCTGTTCATGGCAACCAAATCGAGGTTGGTTTCATCAATGGTTCTTTTTGCTTCGGCTATAGCATCCTTCACCCTGTTGATATTTTTAATTGTTTCCTTTATGCTGTCCTGGGCAGAAGTTACGCTGTTTTCAACGGATGAGACTTTATCTTTAATCTCAGAAAAATTAATTGCACCGAAAATGAATAAGCCAACCAGCAAAATAATTATTATAACAAACACTGTTATAAAGCTTTTGCTCATAATGCCTCCTTCAAAATGAAACGGATTGATCAGATAGCGAAATTGGAGTAATGTCCGCCAGGAGCGGATCAGCCTTTGGCCGAGAATATTAGAGCAATGGAGTAAGTAAATTGGAAAATAGACCGAGACTCATTACTCTAATAATTACCGGGAGAATAAATCAAAGATAGTCTAAATATTCTTTATTTTCCAAAAATATTTTAAAGTATAGACGAGCCGGCTCATCTCAAAACACAATTAATAAAATGCCATTCTTTATACTTACCGGAAAAGAAAAATGCAAGCCGGAATATTTCGGGATTTCGTCTAATAAATATAATAAGTATTTTATCTATTATAATAAAGAGAAACTATGGGGATAATATGCAACTAGGCTTATCTTATAAAGAGATACTTTTTTCTCTTTACCTCAACATTGCCGGAATATTTTTATTATATAAAACACAGCTGGGATGAATTAAATGAGAATATTTAAGTATTTATTCTTATACCTGCTTGTTGTTTTTATTTGTTCCTGTAATGAAAATATATATGAGGAGCAGGAGGGAGCCTGGACAGGAATAATTGTCCCAGGTAAAAGCATTGAAGGAATAAAATTAGGTGATTCTAGAGAAAAATTAGGGCAGCCGACCACAGGCGGAATAGCTGATGGACTTTTTAGAAGCTGGTTGGCTTCCGATTACACAGAGGGCCCACATGCAGGATTATCAATATATTATCT
>JBLNGL010000618.1:0-2552 GCA_050264735.1 Ignavibacteria bacterium
TGATCTAAATTGATTTCCCGGTTTATGCTGTCTCTTGCTTCCTGTGAAAACTGGGCAGGTACCCCGGCAGCAGTCAATATATTAATACTTAAGTAGAAAACGAATCTTTTCATTTAATGCCTCTTTTTAAGATGATGAAGGAGAATCAAGAATCTTTGCGGATGCTTAATGGCTTTTAATCATTAAAATATTTTTTTTATTTTCAAAATCCTGTGAGGATAAATATTCGATTCTTTAAAGGAATTTATATAAGGAAATCTAATATAACTTATATTTGAGAATCTAATTTCAAATTGACAATAAAATGGGATAGCCTTTGGAATGGGTAAAAGATGAATATTTGATCAGCGATAACAAAGAGCTGTTAAATATAGATGTTATCCATGAGCTTCTTTCAAAAACTTATTGGGCTAATGACAGATCAAAGGAAAAGATCACAAAATCTTTAGAGAGATCGATATGTTTTGGTGTATACTGCAGAAGAAATCAAATAGGGTTTGCGAGAGCAGTTACGGACGGAGTTATTTTTTCCTGGATCTGTGATGTTATCATCCGGGAAGAGTTCAGAGGAAGAGGATTAGGCAAGTGGCTGATGGAGTGCATTACCGGTCACCCTGAGATTAAAAATACAAGACAGCTGCTCGCAACAAAAGATGCACATGATCTTTATAAAAAATACGGATTCAAGATTATGGAAGTGATGAGTAAAAAACTATAAGTCTTTTCTAAATAATTATGAATGGCAGTTCATCAGATCATTTTCAGCTCAGAATAACCGTAAAAGAATCAGATATTGATCCGCTTGGTCATGTTAATAATATTGTCTACCTGCGCTGGGTTCAGGATGCTGCAGTTGCTCATTGGAGTTCGGCTGCCACTGAGGTTCAGAAGGAAAATATTTTATGGGTAGTGACACGTCATGAAATAGATTATAAACGTCCGGCGCGTTTAGGAGATGAAATAATTGCGGTTACATGGGTGGGGAAATCAACGGATATGATTTTTGAGAGGCACACTGAAATTATTAGGGAAAAAGATAATAGTTTGCTTTCAAAAGCAAAAACATTCTGGTGCCCGATCAACAGAATCAGCGGGAAGCCCACGAGAGTGGATGCCGATGTTAGAAGCAGATTTTCAGTACCCGGCTGATTTCAATATTTAGAAAAATTCCGCTGCGTAGGCGCCAAACCTGCCGTGATGACTAAAAGAAATTGAGCTTTTCAAATGTTCCCCTTTATGAAGCAAATAAGGAATATTGAAATCATCTTTCTTAATCGATAGATCACCGGATGGAATATTGAAATTCTCTGAGATTTCAGAAAAAAAACTAAAAATGATTTCATTTTGCCGGGTCTTTGAAAATATTAAATCCCCGCTTAAAAAATTTACCGGGAAAGTTTTCGAGTAGGCCGTCGTTGAAATTTTTTCACTCGAAATTTTGGAAAAGGTGGAATAACTGTATTTATTTAATAAAACCTCACCGGAAAAATTTCCTTCGGTATCAGTATTAATATTGCATTGAAATTTTAATGGTGCAAGCAGCCGTGTGAAATTTTCCTGAACAAAAATTTTGTATGCGCTCTCCTTCATGCTCCAAAGCAGCCAGACCATTAAATGCTGATTATGAAAATTCGAAATATAAGCCTGTTCTTTTGCTGTAAATACCTTTTCAAGAAAGCCGCTTCTCCTCCAGTTGGATTCTTTTTCTGCGGCAGCCAAATCAACAATATCATTTCCTACCATTCTGATCGGCTTTCTGTTTTATTAAATCAACCGCAGCCCCTACCGTCAGCATTTTTTCTATTGATTCATCATCAACAACAATATTGAATTTGGATTCGACATCGAGAATAATATCGATAAGGTTAGCTGAATTTATTTTCAGATCTTTGACAAAGTCAGTAGAATCGGAAATATTTTCAAAGGCCTTCTGATCCTGGACATAAGGTTTGATAATTGTTTTTAATTCAGATATTAGGTCTTCGTTATTCATGTTAATTATATTTCTTTAAAATGATACACGCATTTACATCGCCGAAACCGAAGCTGGCTTTTGCAATTATATTTAATTTTTCCGGTTTAAAGGCTTTCATAGGAATTTTATTGATATCAATAATCTTTTCAATCTCCGGATGGACATCCTCACAATTAATTGAAGGGTAAAGGAACTGTTCTTTTAGCTCGAATACTGCGGCAGCACATTCAATTGCACCTGAAGCGCTTAAGCAATGACCCGTCATGGATTTTAAGGAATTGATAAAAGGAAAATCTTTTCCATTCCTGCGCAGGGCACATGCCCAGTTTTCAATTTCAGCCGAATCCTTTGTTGTTGCGGTAAGATGCCCGTCTATTGCATCAATTTCGTCCGGGTTTATACCGGAATTACTAAGCGCCTCATTTATGCAGCGCTGAACAGCAAGCGGATTCTGTGCAGTCATTGTGCCTCCGTTTTTTTGTCCGCCTGAATTAACGGCTCCGCCCAGAATTTCCGCATAAATCTTCGCCCCGCGTTCCAACGCACTTTCGAGTGATTCGAGCAGAAGCGCGCCGGC
>JBLNGL010000619.1:0-2899 GCA_050264735.1 Ignavibacteria bacterium
GCATTGTTTTCTAATGTTCTAACCGCTTCTTCATCGGATCCCATCATCCATCAAACATCATCTATCAAACATCATCCATCAAACATCATCCATCTTCCGTCTTTTATATCGCTTCTACGGAGCTATTTAAATTTAAATTGAATACTGAATATTTTCTGTCTCTTGTCTTCTTTACCATTTTCCATTTACCATTTCCATTTACCATTTACCATTTTCCATTTTCCATTTACCATTTACCCTCTCCCCTCCCTACTCCATACTGCTTACTCTACTTCCTAACTTCTGACTTCTGTCTCCTGACTCTGCCCTCTCCCGTTTCCCGAATATTACCGCTGTTTTAATCCCCAGCAGAGTGAATATAACTCCCCATATTGCAGCCAGCAGAATTTTGTAGTTTTTTATTTCCATAGCTCCCGCAGAGATTATAACGGCAACCAGCAGAACTAAAAAAATAAAATAAATCACAGCTATCTGTTTCTGTTTGCTTACCGGGAGAAATTTAAAGAGATAGCCGTTTATAGGAAAGTGGAAGAGCACATATAATGAATAACCGCCGACCATGAACAGAAAAATATTTTTTAAAAGAACCGGATCAACGGAGGAGGGCAAAAGACCGGGAAAAAATATTACTGCGGATATCAATGCGGAAATGTAAATCAATATTAAAAGAAACATTATGATCAGAGAACGCTTCAGCAGCTTTTCCGGGTTTATATCATCGGAAGAATAAATAATTCTTTCAATCAGGTTCCCGATGTAAAAAAGAGGAGCCGTCAGTCCCCACGCAAAGGTGTAAGCATTTGCAGTAAACAGCGGGAAATAATTGTTTACAATATATTTGTCGGCAACCAGCGCAAAAGGAACAGCCGAGTTAATAATAAATGCTGCTCCTCCGACCCTGTATAATTCGGTTATATTCCTTACGGCATTTTCTTCTTTCTTAAAAAACGGATAGCAGCTCAGCAGCCACAAAAAACCGGCTGATGCAAGAGCCAAGTAGATATTCATCTTGAATACGATTACGGCAGGAATAATTAATAAATGGAACAATGCAAATGCAAAGGTAAGCTTTGTATAATCGATGTATTTTCCGGAGAATAAAAGCCGGAATATATGAATGCCGGGAAGACATGAAAAGAAGCTGTAGAAAAATACTGCGATGAATTGATATGCGGCGGTGAATGGACGGGAAATCAGGGTAAGGATGATTATTGCGGAAAGGACATTTAAAAAGACCGAAGCGGATAAATAAAAAGGGGAAACCTTAACCCTGTTTACGGCGTAATTGAATCCGAATGTGCCGAATAAAATCAGGATTGAAGAAGTATAGTATGCTTTATTAAAAATGTTGTAAGAAGATTCATCGAAAAAGTAAGCTATTAATACCAGGACCAGCTTGCCGAGAAAAATTGTAGTGCCGATCAGGGTAAAACGCTGAATTGAAAAGATATCTCTTTTATCCAAAAACGATCTTCGGAGGCTGCTTAATTTCAAATTATAACTGGTTTTCCCGGCGGGAATAGGCTATCCTGCTCCATGCCGCTTCAAGCCTGTAATCTTGAATGAATGAATTTAAGATGTTAAAGTCTACTAAATCTTCAGAATACTTTAGGATAGACTTAATATCATTAATGTGCTTTTCGGAACCCCCTTCAATATAATAAGCCATTTTCATTATGATCACATACTCCGGCGGAGCAAGATAAATTTTCTCTCCGTAAAATTGATATTCTCTTACATTATTCATTCCCCATTTTTCCAGCTTATTTTCGCTGGAGATGTAAACATCCGCTTTAAACCCGGATTCAAAATGGACAATGATAAAATGCCCGCGTAATTCTTTTTTGTTTTCAATCCCGATTATTTCCGCGGGAGGCAGGTAGAATTCATTTGAGGGGAATATCCTGCTTAAATCCTTAATTTTATTTTCGTCCAGCTTTATCACCAGACCAATATCATGAGTCATCCTCGGCTCCCCGTATGTTATGGAAGCGAGAGAGCCCGTAACCATGTATTTTATTTCCGCACGGTTAAATCTTTCGATAAAAATTTTGTAAAGATTAACTTCTTGCATAAAAAAATAATTTTAACTCAGGATAGAATATTAATCGTAAGAATTCTGTAAATCTTCTCTTATTAGAAGAAAGACTGGATGAGGTTCTATCTCCCAAAGAATTTAGAATTATTTCTTTACTTATCTAATTTGAACTCTCTCTAATGTTAATAATCCCTAACATAGTGCTCCTACGGAGTATATAATCTTATTCTTTTCCTATCTCTACAAACATTCAACTCCTCCGGAGTTGTTTTATATCGAAGAAATAATTCATAATCAATAATTTGTTAATAACTCCGTTAGGAGTTATATATTTGTAAAAAAACACTAAACTAGGAATATCGAACTCCGTAGGAGTTCCATGTTATTCAATCTTTAATATGGGCTGTCCAAAAACAATAGTTATTCTGACAGAAAATTTGGTGAACTGTTATTTCTCCAACAAGCCCTTCTCTTCCCAAAAGAAGGGTTGGAATGAGTTTCCTTCTCTAAATGAACTTGCAGCGAGAGATCAAGCTCATCGAAATGAACGTCCCAAAAGTATTTTTTAAATTGAGCAGGAAGCTTATCATATAGATATGCAGCTAAGGCGAGTTTTAATTTACGAATTAAATTACGAGCAACTCTAAAAAATTCTCAATGCTCAATGAGCAATATTCAGCTTTCAATTTTACAGCCGCACTGCACAGAATCAAAAGTCATGTGAATTGAACATCATCCATCAACCATCATCCATCAAACCTCATCCATCCTGCCTTGCCGGCCCTCGGCTTCGCCGCGAGGCGAGCAGGCAGGCATCCATCTATTAAGCTTTCACAACCTTCCCGTTAACTAATCCGTTCT
>JBLNGL010000620.1:0-4229 GCA_050264735.1 Ignavibacteria bacterium
GGAATGAAAGGAATATCCGGAATTCCCGAAAGAAGAGATAATATAATCCGCCCGGTTCTTGTTTTAACAAAGGAAGAAATTCTTGAATACCTGAAAAAAGAAAATATTCCTTACAGGACCGATATGACGAACTTAAATACCGACTATGACAGAAATTTTATCCGGCATAAAATAATTCCTGAAATAAAAAAAAGAATGAATCCTTCCCTTGAGTATACTCTTTTTAACTCCTCGGAAATATTCCGCAATTATTCCGGGTTAATAGAAAGATTAGCAAGTGAAAATTATTCCGGAATTGTGCATTTCAAAGACGAAATATTGCATTTTAATATCAAGAGAGTCGAAGCATTAGATATTGAATTAAGAGGAGAAATATTTAAATCAGCGGTAGAAAGAAACTTTTCTCAGCAGATTGCGTTTAATGATTTCAAAAAATTTTCGGTTTTATTAAATAAACAGGCCGGCAGTTTGGAAAATTTTTCCGGGCACCTTTCGGCCGTTAAGGAACGTGATGAAATTCTGATCTTAAAAAGTTCAGGTCAAGGAAAATTTAATCCTATTAAAATTAAAGAAGGAGAAAAAATAAACGCAGATGACAGGGTATTATCAATTATGCGTTATAAAAATTCAGTTGAGCTTAACAAGGATAAACTTACCGAATTTATTTCAGGCGATAATCTTTCCGGAGTTTTTATTTTAAGAACATGGCAGCCGGGCGACAGGTTTTACCCTCTAGGATTAAAAGGTTCAAAAAAAGTTTCCGATTTCTTAAACGAACAGAAAATACCATCTTTCCTTAAAAGAAATCAGCTTGTTTTAACTAACAAAAATAGAATTGTGTGGGTATTAGGTTTAAGATTGGACGATAGATTTAAAATATTAAAAAAAACAAAAAAGGTTCTTCAATTATGCCTGAAGTAAAAGAAGAGCAGATAGTTTTGGGAAAAAATATTTTCATTCCATTATTAAGCGAGGAGGCGATCCAGGCACGGGTAAAAGATTTAGGAAAACAAATCTCTTTGGATTATAAAAATAAAGTTCCTGTAATAATCGGTGTTCTTAACGGAGCTTTTATTTTCATGTCGGATTTGTTAAGAAATATTAGCATAGACTGTGAAGTTGACTTTTTTAAATTATCGAGCTACGGAGATGAAAAAATTACTTCGGGAAATGTCTCTTTAATAAAAGAACTTAATTGTGATGTAAAAGGGAGAGAATTAATAATAGTAGAAGATATTATTGACTCGGGGCTTTCCATAAAATTTATAAAAGATATGATTTCTATGCATAGCCCGGCAAGTATGAGGATTGCAGCGTTCCTCTTTAAGCCGAATAGCCTTCGATATGATGTAAAAATTGATTATATTGGCTTCGAAATACCTAGCAAATTCGTTATCGGTTATGGACTGGATTATGCCCAAAAGTACCGGAATTTGAAATCCGTTTATATAATTAACGAATAAAATTATAATTTTTATTCAAAACGAATTAAATATGTCTGATAATAATAAAAACGAAAATAAATATTCATCAAAACAGAAGAATAACGGATCCGGTCCGAATAAACCTGATGAAAATTTCGACTGGTCTAAGATAATCCGGCTTGTCTTCGGGTGGGGTGCTGTAATTGTTGCTGCCGTAATCGTGATGCAGCTGTTTAGAACAAATTCAGCTAACTATGTGGATATTCCTTACAATCAGTATGAAAGACTGCTCTCCGAAGATAAAATAGTTGAGGCGGTAATTACAAAGTCGGATCAGAATGATTATTACTTTAAAGGGAAGCTTACCTCGCAGCAGTCGATTACCATAAATAACCGGCAGATCGATGTGGAAAATATTTCGGTATTTATGCCGGAACCTATTATTAAAGACCAGGAAACTGTCTGGAAGCAGAAAGGAATTATTTATTCCTTTGATAAAGAATCAAATGAATGGCTGAATATTATTTTAAGCTTCATACCTTGGATACTGATTTTTGCAGTTTGGATAATAATTATGAGAAGGATGCAGGGCGCGGGAGGCGGTACAAGGGGTATTTTTTCTTTTGGGAAAAGCAAAGCAAAACTGATTACTCAGTCAAGCCTGAGGGTGACATTCCGGGATGTTGCCGGTGCTGACGAAGCAAAAATTGAGCTGCACGAAATTATCGAATTCCTCAAAGAACCGAGTAAGTTTCAGAAGCTGGGGGGTAAAATTCCAAAAGGAGTTTTATTGCTCGGACCTCCCGGAACCGGGAAAACTCTTTTAGCCAGGGCAGTTGCCGGGGAAGCAGGCGTTCCGTTCTTTTCGATAAGCGGCGCCGATTTTGTTGAAATGTTTGTCGGCGTAGGCGCAAGCCGTGTCAGGGATCTTTTCGAGCAGGGGAAGAAAAATGCCCCCTGCATTATTTTTATTGATGAGATTGATGCAGTAGGACGCCACCGCGGAGCCGGTCTAGGCGGCGGTCATGATGAAAGGGAACAGACTCTTAACCAGCTGCTCGTTGAAATGGATGGATTTGAACAGAACAGCGGTGTAATAATTATTGCTGCAACAAACCGCCCGGATGTCCTCGATCCGGCATTATTAAGACCCGGAAGGTTCGACCGCCAGGTTGTTGTTGATCGACCGGATGTTAAAGGACGTGAGGGAATTTTAAAAGTTCATACAAGGAACATCCCGCTTGATGCAAAAGTTGACCTGGAAGTCCTCGCAAAAGGAACGCCCGGACTAGCCGGAGCTGAGCTAGCTAACCTTGTAAATGAAGCAGCACTCCTGGCTGCAAGGAAAAATAAGAAAAAGGTTGAAATGATAGATTTCGAAGAAGCAAAAGATAAAGTGATGATGGGAATGGAGAGAAAGAGTTTAATCATTTCAGAGAGAGAAAAACGAACAACCGCATACCATGAAATCGGACATGTGCTTGTAGCAAGGATGCTTCCGGAAGCAGATCCTGTCCATAAGGTAACTATTATACCTAGAGGACGGGCACTTGGAGTTACAAGCTATCTGCCTATTGACGAAAAGCATACCTATTCTAAAGAATATCTGGAATCAATTATAACTTATGCACTCGGCGGACGAGCCGCAGAAAAGATTGTATTTAACCATTTTACGACCGGCGCAGGAAACGATATAGAAAAAGCCACAAACATTGCACGCAAAATGGTTTGCGAATGGGGCATGAGCGAAAAGCTCGGACCGCTCAGCTACGGCGCCAAAGAAGAGGAAATATTTCTCGGCAGGGAAATTCAAAAGCACAGAGACTACAGTGAAAAAACTGCCGTCGAAATCGATGAAGAAATCAGGGGAATAATAAGTGTTGCGATGGAGCGGGCTGAAAAGATTTTAAATGACCATATCAATTTGCTGCACAAGCTGGCTGAAGAGCTTCTGGAGAGGGAAATACTTGATGCTGATGAAATCGATAAGATAATACGCGGAGAGGAACTGCAGCCGATCAAGAAAGATGGAAGCGAAGAAACCAAAGAGGTTCCGGATCATGTGAAGAAGCTGCTTGAACAGCGAAAATTGAAAGAGGAACCTTCTCCCAAAGATGACTCCAATTGATAACGGAACCATAAACTACAAAGATGAATTAATCAGGAAACTAATTCATCTTTTTTCACTTTCAATACCTGCTGTTTATTATTTTACCCCCAGAAGCACGGCTATAGTAATTCTTACCTGTTTGACTGCCGCGGCGCTTTTAATTGATTTGGGGCGTTACTATTTTAAGGATGTAGGGAAGGTTTTTTATAATATCTTCGGCTTTATGCTTAGGGAGCATGAAGTTGATCATAGGAAAAAAAATCTGAACGGCGCAACTTATGTCCTGCTCTCGGCGCTAATCTGCGTAATCATTTTTCCTAAAATTTTTTTTATAACCAGCTTCAGTATCTTAATTATCAGCGATTCGATGGCTGCTCTGATCGGAAGAAAATTCGGAAGGCATAAGCTGTTTTATAAAAGCTGGGAAGGAACTTTGGCATTTTTCTTTAGTGCAAGCATAGTAATTTTTTTTACGCCTAAACTGCAGGGAAGTTTTACCGAATATTTAATAGGGATAATTGCCAGTATGATTGGAGCAATTGTTGAAAATATATCTTTTGGATTTGCAGATGACAATCTTTCAATTCCAATTTCAATAAGTTTAACTATGTGGATTTTATATATTCTGCTGCTGCCGGATGTCCAGCTGATAATTCCTAATGTACCGAGGTAATAATGATTGAGCGTATTTTATC
>JBLNGL010000621.1:0-8601 GCA_050264735.1 Ignavibacteria bacterium
TAAACAAATCTGGCGGTATGGAAACCTTCAATTCCAAAATTAATTCTGCCGGGGAGGTAATAATAAGCTAATCCGTAATCGCTGTTCTTCACGTCAATCTGCAGACTGGTAACTCCTATTAACCTATGATTACCGAGTACGTCGCTGAAAGAAATGACGGGAGTACCAAGTAATCCGTATAATGAGCTGTAACCGGCATTAGCATAGATTATGTCGGGCGAAAATGTAATTTTGTATTTATTTACTGCATAGTTTCCGTTGGTATCGAGATTGTCCGATAGTTTAAATTTCTCTTCATTATTTTCCGTCTCGCTGCCGAGCAGATTAATTTTTGAATTAAATACATAATTATTAAAATCTATTTTTACCGAATCGCCGTATACACTGGTAGTATCAACATATTCGCCGGTAAATATATTACTAGTATCACTGCTGTCTGTAACGGGGGCATCGTCTTCGGCAGCAAACATTCCGTTGATGTGCCTGCTTCTTAGTTCCGAAACATAAACTGTAGGCTCGAGATGTTTAACTTGCACCTTAGGATCAAACGGGTTATTCATTAAAAATATATTAAAGGCTCCCTGGTACAACGTTGAGAAGACCAATTTTTTCCCATCTTTGGATGTCGAAAGCTGGTATAAACCATTTAAAGAATTTGTAATGGGTACAGGCTCTACCGAAGCTATACCATTTAAGCTATCCTTATCATTAATTTGAATTGGCTTTTTATAAATATTATTAATTCCATTCAGATCTGAAATAAATAAAATTTCCTTACCGTCAGGTCCGCAAACCGGGGAGCTTTCATCACTATTGGGCAAATCTGTGATTCTGGTTATTTTATTGGTATTAATATTTATTGAATAAAGGTCTTTCTGTTCATAATTATGATTATAAATTTTGAAATGTTCAGGTATTGAACCATCTGTAAAGTAATTTATCCGGTCGGAAGAAAAAAATACGCTATTTCCATCATAAGACCATTCAGGATCATCGTCTGTAAAAACATCATTTGTAAGATAAGTAAGCTCTTTTTTATCTAAATCATAACAATAAAGATCGGATTGTTGTGCAGTATGTCCTATGAAAGCAAGTTTATTTCCACCGGGTGACCATACAATACTCTTTATTCCATCCAATCTTATCGGAAGAGATTCTTTGTCCTCCGATTCTACATCAATAATATAAATTAAATCATACCCGCTGCTTTTTGCAGACAAAGCAATCTTGCTTCCGTCCGGCGACCAGCTTAATCCAGGTGTAAGAATATTTAATTCCTCGAAATCTTCAGTTCTGTTTCCTTCAACAAGCTTTTTAATTATTTTGCCGTCTATTGCACTCATTATATAAACATCGAAATAATAATCGCGGTTTGAAAGGAATGCTATTTTGTCACCTTGCGGTGAAAGTGCCGGACTTGTATTATAAAAACCGCCGTCTTCCTTGTGATCTGTAAGCCTTTTTGCAAATTCATCCGGATCTTTTCTTATCGCAATATCAGGCCAAAAAACTTTACGAATTTCTTTCTTCCATCTTTCATTAAGATCTTTGAGAGAAAGTCCTACTGTAGATTGAAATCCTTCTTCAACATTCCCTTCGCTTCTAACTTTATTAATAAGCTCTCCGATTTTTTCTTTTCCGTATTTCTGGGAAATATAATAAAACACTGCTTGTCCGCCCCGGTAAGCAAAATATCCTTCCAGCTGCTGAAGGTCCGGGAGGTATTCATTTATAGCTGCGTCACGAATAAACATATCAGTATCAATATCCCATCCCAATGCCTGGTACTCAGCCATTCCTTCACTGAACCACAAAGGAAGCTGAATTGTTATATTATTTGCTATAATATTCTGAATCGAGCCGCCGTAAAACATATCGTTCATTACGGCATGCGTCAGCTCATGATGAATTAGGTGCCTAAGCTTTTTATAAGAACCCATGAACTGAATTACAACTCTATTCTTGAAAAGTTCAGTAAAACCTTCAATCCCCTCGCTTAAATATTGGTCGGTTACATTAGTTTCCTGGAAATCATTGGTGCTGTTATAGACAATGATAGGGATACGGTTATTGATTTTATAATGAAAACTATTTTGGATTGCTTCGAGAGATTTTTCAGCTTCCTTTGATGTAAATTCGGCTAGATCGGTTCCGGTCTGTGAAAAATAGATGTCGAAATGATCGGTTTGAATGTAATACCATTCAAAGTTCTTATATTGTACTTTATTTTTGCCGAACTGAGCCAGCAGGATTGCAGGAAAAAATAGAAGCAGCAGAAATATTTTGATAATTGATAATCCCATTTAATTATTCCAAACGTTATTCTAAAATTAAAAAATCCAATTCAGACTTGTCCAAATCTGCACGGACCAACCTAACCTGGATTTTATCTCCCAAACGAAACCGTTTTTTTGATTTCCTACCAATTAAGGAATATTTTTTCTCATCATAAATATAAAAATCTCCCTCCAAATCTCGAAGTTTAACTAAACCTTCTGCCAAATTATCAATTAATTTAACAAAAATGCCGAAGTGAGTTATACCTGAAATTACCGCATGAAATTCTTTTCCAATGTGATCCTTGAGATATTCGATCTGCTTCTGCTTAACCGAAAGCCTTTCGGCATCAACAGCATCTCTCTCAGTTTGAGAAATGTGCTCGCTGATCTCTTCCAACTGCTTAAATGTATAATTTGTTCCCTTTTTTTTCTCTAAATAGCTGAAAAGGAGCCGGTGAACCAGAAGATCTGAATACCGCCTTATAGGTGAAGTAAAATGGGTATAAAATTTAAATCCGAGCCCGTAATGACCTATATTTTCAGCCGCATATACTGCTTTAGCCATTGAACGAATTGCCAATTCATTTATAAGGACTTCTTCTTCATGTCCTTTAATCTGTTTCAGCAGCAAGCGGAATTGATTTGATTTTACAGAAGAATTAGGATCGAAGGAAAAACCGAGAGATTTTACAAATTTGGCAAATTCTTCAATCTTTTCTCTATCGGGAAGATCATGAATTCTATAAATAAAAGGTTTCAGTTCCGCATGATCATCCTTTGCAATATGTTCGGCAACAATTTTATTTGCCAGAAGCATAAATTCTTCGATTAAATTATTGCTTTCTTTAATTTCGCGAAGATTTATTTTTAAAGGCTTTCCTTCTTCATCAAGCTCAAATTTAACTTCAGGCGAATAAAAATCTATGCTCCCTTCTCTCATTCTTTTTTTCTTGAGAATTTGGGCAAGATTATGGAGCAATAAAATTTCCCCGGCAAAATCTCCCTTCCTTTGATCAATAATTTCCTGCACTTCGGAATAGCTGAATCTTCTTTTACTTTTAATTATACTTTTCTTTATTTCATATTTTACAAGTTTACCGCTTTTTGTTAATTCGGCAATAACAGAATATGAAAGACGGTCTTCATACGGAACAAGAGAACAGATATTATTCGAAAGTTTTTCCGGGAGCATCGGGATAACTTTCCCTACCAGGTATACACTATTCCCCCTTCTTGCTGCTTCTTTATCCAGATTTGAATTTTGTTTTACATAATGAGAAACATCGGCGATATGAATACCCACAGAATAATTGCCGTTTGAAAGGTCTTCAATCGATAAAGCATCATCAAAATCTTTTGCATCTTCAGGATCAATAGTGAATACATTTTTACTCCTGAAATCTATACGCCTGTTTATTTCCTCCGGAGTTATCCCGGGCCCGATTTCTTCGGCTTCGGACAGAGTTTTCGGGGAAAATCTGTAGGGCAGATTAAACTCCAGTGTAATTGCGGTAACTTCTGCATCCTGTGTACCTGATTTTCCTATTACTTCAATAATTTCTCCTTCCGGGTTCAGCATAGGGTTATTCCAAACTATATTGCCTACAATTACTTTATCTCCTTTTTTTGCATTCGCCAGCTTATCCGGATTAATGTAGATATCTCTGTGTATGTCTGGCTCATCAGGTTTAACAAAATAGAAAGAGGCGGATTTAGAAAGTTTTCCTATAATGTCACGGCGTTTTCTTTTTAAAACATTAATAATCTGTCCTTCCAGGTTTTTTCTTTTCTGTTTTGCAAACAATGATACTTCCACCACATCTCCGCTGAATGCAGTATTTAAATTCCTGGAGGCAATAAAAATATCTCCCGCTTTATTGTTCCTCGGAATCACAAAGCCGAAACCTCCCTGGTTAATCTGCAATTCACCGGTTATTGTATTGGAGGGAACAGAATTAAGCTTGTACCGTTTGCCTGATTTTGATAAAAATTCTTTTTCATATAACTGATGAAGCTGAGTCTTAAGGCTGGAATATTCCTTATCCGAATTAATATGAAGTTTCATGGCTATTTCTTTGCTTTTAAAACTGCGGGCAGGGTTTTTTTCGAAGAATGAAACAATCTCCTTTTTCATTAGAATTCAAACCTGTACCGTAATCCTACTTCGTTCACCATTCCACCTGTCAAGCTGGTCTCACCTAAAGCATGCTTACGCTCTAATTTCCCTATCAGTTTTTTTGTAATCGGATACTTTATTTTAACATTTGCCTGGCTCAGATCATTGAAAGATTCTGTTGTTGTGCCGAATTCATAACTGAAATCTCCAACTTTCCCCCCAAGATTAACATAGGTATTATTCTGTGTTTGTCTGACTTCAACGCTTTTAATGACTCCATTGGTCTGGTTATTCAAAAAATTTCCGACTACAGAACCTGCTACGGATGCGGCATAATTCTGAACGGCTCCAAGTTCCTGCTGGGTAGCTTCATCTCTAAATTTTCCTAAGATCATAAACGTAATGGCATCAGATGCATCCTTTGTCCGATCCGGTTCATCATTTTCAATATTTTTCTCGCCCTTATATACTAAAATGATATCTTTACTCTGTTTTAATTTCTTGTCCAGTTCTTTTAGAGGACCTGACAGCTTTATTTTTACGGCCACGAGAATTCCCTCCTCAGGCACAGATTCACCTGAGCTTGTTGAATCCGGATAATAGTAATCAGAATAAGTTGCAGTAATATTTAATATCGGATTGGAAATATCGTTTTCAAATTTAATGGAACCTTCAGCATCAAGTGTTTTGATAAATTCCAGCTTTGAACCTTCAAGCAGTTTCAATTCACCCTGGGCTAAAGGTCTGTCGCCCGTCTTTTCATATTCAAAATCACCGCTCAGAATTGCCGTCAGACTCTGGTTGAACTCTTTGGAAAGAACGAAAATAATTGTAGCCTCTTCTTCAACTTTAACGCTTATTTTATAGTTTAATCTGCTGAACAGAGATGATTTAGATTCACTTGTTTCTGTTCTGCTACGCGATAATTCAACAAGCTTCTCGAAGTCCATCCCTTTCTTAACAGTATCTTTATCAGCGGCAAATCTATAAATAAAACTTTCACTTGTCTTTGTATAGGCTGATCTTGAAGGAGGGAAAGTAAGCTTGGCAATTTTTATTTCCATTGGTGCTTCCAGATAAGTTCCTTCCTCCCTGGAGCTTTTAAAGAAAACATTCCCGTTAGTAGCAATTACAAGATCACCGTAAAACGGCGAATCCGCGGTTTTGGAAGCGTTGCTCAGAATTTTTAAGGTTCCATTAACTGAGAATTGGGAAGAAACAATATCGAATCCGTCTAATGTCAGATTACCGCTTCCGGTCATTTTACCGCCGTTCTTTGTCTTAGCAGTATTCTGAATATAAAGATTCGATAGCTGAACACTGCCGGGCTCTATTTGTATTTTAAAGCCGGTCTCGTATTCCAGGTTATTTGCTTCTGCGGTGAAGGAAGCATTTTTCACTTCAAGAAAACCGGAAGGAGAAATATTGTCGGGAGGATTTCCATTTAACTTTAAATCGGCTGACATAATACCCTGCAGCTTATTTACGGAAGGGAGAACGTCGCCGATAGCTCCAAGATCGAAGTTGTCTGCTTTTATTGAAATATTCATCTGGTTTTCTTTGTAAAGCTTGCCATCTCCATTAAGAGAAAGGTTGATTGGGATATTTCCCGAAATCTGAAGCAAAACATTTTCTTGATCATCCCTATTTTGATTGATATTTAATCCTGCAAAACCCGCGATTTTCAGAAATTTTGTGTCAACCAGTAAATTCTGGTTTTTATATTTCAGATTGCTCGCTAATTTACCGAACCTCTTCCCTCTATAGCCTATACTATCAGCATCAAAAGATAAATCAATTACAGGGCTATTTAAGTTCCCTGTAATTCTTGCAGTTAAATTTATATCCGCATCCAGGCTGTTTTCCGGCTTAAGATCAAGCAGATAAGTGCATAATTCTTTTCCTTTTATATTCCGTAAATTTATTTGGATATCCTGACTGCCGTACTGCGACAGCGAACCATTGATCATGATTTCGCTGGAATCCTTTGCAAGTAAAAAATTTTTGAAATTAATATTATCAGGCAATACTGTGATTCCTATTTCATTTTTGTTTCTGAAAGTCATGTTGCTGTAGGTAAGGATAAGGGAATCTAAATTCAATCCTAGATGATGGCTGAGATTTAAATTACCTTCAAACCCTACGGAAGCATAATTTTCAAGCTGTCCTGAAAAACTAACCGGAGTATTATTCCCGGTCAAATCCAGATTCAGTCTTATATTATAAATATTGCTGCCGGCAAATATTCTTTCGGTTTTCAATTTCAGGCCGGAATAAATATCATTAAGATCATCAGCATTAAAGCTGTTGCCGAGTGAAAAATCCAAATTCATATTTGAAAGAAAAAACACATCATTCTTGCCCCAGTATTTAACGTATGAAAGATTGGAATTAAAAGAGAAATAAATACTGTCGTTTGAACTATTTAAAGTTCCTTGAATATCCCCATCAATTTCAACCTGTTTATCCCCGAGAAATAGAGAGAGAAGCTCAAAATCCTTTAAATCGACCGCGTAATCAATATCCATATCCGAATTGAGCTCATTGAAGTAAGTCCTGGCCGCAGAATTGCTTTTATATCCTGCGGGGATTATTCTTATATTTTTCTCATCATTCTTTTTGCTGGCAACCTCATTTTTATTCTTTCTCGAGGGAATCATCTCTTCCATTTTTTTATCTATTGCATCTCCGAGGAATTTTATCTCTTCAGAAATTAATTCCGCCGTCTCCGGCAAATTAAATTTTCCTTTAAGAGTGATATCTGCCAGGTCGGATATAAAATTTACTATTCTTTCTCCCTTTTCATCTCTGCGAAGGTCAACAATTGCACGGGTGCTGTCGATATTAATATCTTTATAAGAAGAGTTTAGCAGTTTTAGGCTTAAAAAGAGGTTCATCTTTTCAGGGGCAAAGTTCTCGCCGTAAGCATCAACGCTGAAGTTTAAATTTGTCCGTACAGAGGAATCTTTTACAATTTCAGCAATATTTATGTTGTTGAAATTCCCTTTTAGCTCGTATGCAGGGTTTTCGCTATCGGTAAAATCAATCATTCCGGACAGCGCGGCGGCAGTTGAATCAGACAGCAGATCAAATGTGTAATCGATCTTTTTTTCTGCGGCATTGGCTTTCAAATTTAAAGAATTAATTTTATAACCGTTTATTGATGAAACACCGGAATTAAAATCGATTTTCGCCGTAAGATCCTCCGGTGCCGTTCCTTCCCCTTTTATATAAATAAATGAATTGATATCAGACTGCATTCCTGCAATAGGAGATAAATCTAATTTTTCAGTCGTTAAACTTAAATCATATGCCATTAATGCCTGCTGAAAATTCATATTGCCTTCCGCAGAAATATTTCCCTTATCCGTTTCGATAAAAAATTTAGTGCTGAAGTTTGTGGGATTGCCGGCAAATTGAAGAGTATCAAATTTTATTATTCCGTAATCTTTAAATACGGGAATATTTAAAGACGGAAGCAGGTTATTAATATCGTTCTGATCAATCTCCATGTTCTCGAATTCTGTATTAATTATCATTCCTTCACCCCGATCTATATGCTGTATTCTTCCGGCTGCAGCAAAACGGGTATTGTAATATTCCACATCAAGCTGCTTAAGGCTTAAATCTTTTAAAGTACCGAGTGCCTTGATATGGGAAGATAAGTTGCCCTTTAAAATATCGGTGGATGGAAGCATAGCGGATAAATCTTCAAAGCTGAATTTAGCAGCGTCAAGGTCTAGAGTAATAAATGCATCGGCGAAATCTGAAGTGCCTGTTGTATCGAAAACATTAAAGTTTTCCGCTTCGGCATTTAAATCAATGTCGGACCTGCCAGTCTGAATATTCAGATCTCTTGCGGTCAGTTTTTCTTCATCCGCATAAAACCTGCCGCTTAAATTTTTTATGCTGAATAAAGAAACATTCGGCTTAAAAGAAAATTTATTTATTTCCAGAGCAAATTGATTCTGCTTGATGTTGGCAAATGCACTCAGAGATAAATTGATGTTACTTACGATCATTTTACCTGAATTAGGAGATTTGAATTCTTCGTATGAATTATTGTAGCCGTAATCTCTTAAAGAAAAGCTTACATTCGTCAGCTTAAAATCCGCAACTTGAATCGTAAAAGGAAATTCTGATTTTGAGGTGTCTTCTTCCGACGGAGGAAAGAGTTTGGTAAGATTAATTCCGCCTGTACTGTCT
>JBLNGL010000622.1:0-3361 GCA_050264735.1 Ignavibacteria bacterium
ATATATTTGTTGCTCGTTTGTAATTTTAGGGCGGACGCCGGAGTTGGAGAGCCGGGGCGGACTGTAAATCCGTTGGCTGACGCCTTTGGGGGTTCGAATCCCTCGCCGCCCACGGAAACTAAAAATTGTAAATATATGTTAAGGGAATTAATTTAAATAATAAATCTTACTTCCCTTATTTTTTTGTTCAGTCGAATCTATTCTGCAAAATAAAAAATTGTTCTTATAAAAAATGTTGAACGGGAACAGCTGAATTCAAAAGCTTTCCCGGTAATTGAATATTGAAAATCCAGCTGACAAAATATTTAATTTTCTTTTTTGAGTAGAATAACTCTCCTGCTTGCGCCGTCCCGAGTTTTCGGGATTGATCAAGTATTGATGCAAAAAATTTATTATAAAAACGCGGGAGTAACTCAGTTGGCTAGAGTCACAGCCTTCCAAGCTGTTGGTCGCGGGTTCGAGTCCCGTCTCCCGCTCATGAAATTCTACATGTATATACTGATAAGTATAATTTCACGATTCAGCTGCGGATCTCAGTGGAAGTGCTGAGCTTTATAATGTAAAATAATGGGTTCGACGAAAAAAAGGCTTAGTGTGAAAGCCTTTGAAACAGAAAAGTTGAATGAACCAACGGCTGACGTAGCTCAGTTGGTAGAGCACATCCTTGGTAAGGATGAGGTCACCGGTTCAATCCCGGTCGTCAGCTCCAGAATTTGAAAACCGGTGACTAACCGATTATAAAAATTAAAATTAATATTTATGAGAGAAATAATCACTTTAGAATGCACCGAGTGTAAAAGAAGAAATTACACCACTACAAAAAACAAAAGAACTCATTCCGGAAGAGTAGAGTATAAAAAATACTGCCGCTGGGATAAAAAGCATACTGTTCATAAGGAAACAAAATAGTTTTTAATACGTCAGTAGCTCAATTGGCTAGAGCAGCGGTCTCCAAAACCGCAGGTTGGGGGTTCGAGTCCCTCCTGACGTGCGGATAAAATGGGTTTAGCATTATGAAAGAAAAAATTATTGCCTTCTTCGACGATGTAATCAAAGAGATGAAAAAGGTTACTTGGCCGACTAAAGAAGAACTTAAAGAATCTACAACTATTGTAATAGTTGTTTGTCTGATTATCGCAGCATTCACTTATGTAGTAGATATGGCTGTCACAAAAATATTTCAAGGAATTTTTTAAGCGTGATTATGGACGCTAGATGGTATGTGGTTCGTACTTTCTCAGGGCATGAGAATAAGGTAAAATCACTTCTCGAATCGGAATTGTCCGACAATGAAAATCTCCGGATCAAAATTAAGGATATTCTTGTCCCTACGGAAAAAGTATTCGAAGTAAAAGATGGGAAAAAGAAAAGTAAAACAAAAAACTTTTTCCCGGGTTACCTGCTTGTCCAGGCAGAGCTAGATAATCAGGTTAAAGAATTTATCCTAAACACTCCGTCTGTAATGGGATTTCTCGGCACAAAGAACAATCCAAATCCGCTGCAGCCTGAAGAAGTAAAAAGAATAGTTGGACGAATTACTCAGGATGAAACCAGCGAAAGAATGGAAACTATTTTTAGATCTGGTGATGTAGTAAAAATAATTGACGGGCCGTTTAATAACTTCAGCGGCACTGTTCAGGAAGTCAATGAAGAAAAAATGAAAATAAAAGTTATGGTTTCAATCTTCGGAAGAAAAACTCCGGTGGAGATTGATTTCGTTCAAGCTGAATTAGAAAGATAATATAGTATTTAATATTAACAGGAAACTTTATGGCAAAGAAAGTAGCAGGCTTTATTAAGCTCCAGATTCCCGCTGGCAAAGCAAATCCTTCTCCGCCTGTAGGGCCGGCATTGGGACAAAAAGGGGTTAATATAATGGAATTCTGCAAGCAGTTTAATGCGAAGACACAAGATAAAGAAGGATTGATTATTCCGGTAGTTATTACTGTTTATTCCGATAAATCATTTACATTCATTACAAAGACTCCCCCCGCTGCAGTTTTGCTTTTGAAAGCTGCCAAGATTGAAAAAGATTCCAACGAACCGAATAGAAATAAAGTGGCTAAAGTCAGCAAGAATCAGGTTAAAGAAATTGCTCAGCTGAAGATGACGGATTTAAATGCATTCGATATCGATCATGCAATGAGCATGATTGCGGGAACCGCCAGAAGCATGGGCATTACGGTGGAAGATTAAATTAAAATCAGCATGGATAAAACATGAGAAAAACTAAAAGGACCAAAGAAATTTCAGGAAAAATAGACAATACCAAAGAATATTCCCTTTTGGACGCAATTAAATTATTGAAGGAAAATTCAAAGCTGAAATTTACCGAAAGCCTGGATTGCTCAATAAGACTCGGAGTGGATCCGCGCCATGCAGACCAAATGGTTAGAGGAACTGTTTCTTTACCAAATGGTACCGGAAAACAAATAAAAGTTCTAGTGGTTGCAAAAGGTGCAAAAACGCAAGAAGCACTTGATGCGGGCGCTGATTTTGCCGGATTCGATGAATACCTTGAAAAGATTAGAGGAGGATGGGCAGAGGTTGATGTTATTGTTGCAACACCGGATGTAATGGGTGAACTTGGTAAGCTTGGTAAAGTTTTAGGTCCGAAAGGTTTGATGCCCAATCCTAAAAGCGGCACAGTAACTCAGGATGTGACGAAAGCTGTAAAAGAGGTTAAAGCCGGAAAAATTGAATTCAGGGTTGATAAAGCCGGTATTATAAATACCTCTTTGGGAAAATTAAATTTTGAAGCGGAAAAACTTGAAGAAAATGCAAAAGCGTTTTTAAATACCATTGTAAAACTAAAACCTTCATCGGCTAAGGGCCAATATGTTAAAAGCCTTTATTTAACAAGCACGATGGGCCCTGGTCTCAAGATATCTAAAGAAGAAATCTCAGTTACTTAAAAAAGTTTACGCACAAAATAAATGCTTCTAAACCAACTCGATTTAAATAATCAAGTTATGGAATAAATATGAACAAAGATGAAAAAACAGAGATCATTTCGGAAGTAAAAGAAATGATTAAGAATTCATCTGCAATTTATCTCACTGACTATTCGGGAATTACGGTTGCTGATATTAGTACCATCAGAAATGAATTCCGCAAGGAAGGTGTCCGCTATAAAGTAATTAAAAATACACTTTTTAAAAGGGCGCTGGAGGAAGCAGGTAAGTATGATAAGCTTGCAGATCATTTAATCGGAATGACCGGTTATGCATTCGCATCCGATAACCCGGTTGCTCCTGCGAAGATAATCAAAAAATATAATGACGCTTCGCAAAAACTGTCCTTGAAAGCCTGTTATATCGAAAATCAGTACTATGATGGAAACAAATTAAATGAAATAGCC
>JBLNGL010000623.1:0-3361 GCA_050264735.1 Ignavibacteria bacterium
GGATTAAGCTACTCGGAATATACTTATTCAAACCTTAAGCTTCAAAAATTGAAGATAAAGAAGAATGAAAATGTAAAAGCCTGGATTGATATTACAAATAACGGCAAAGCTGCAGGTAAAAAGGTAGTACAGCTTTATATAAGAGATTTGGCGGCAAGTGTTACTAGGCCCGTAAAAGAATTAAAGGGATTTCAGAAAATTGGATTAAAGCCGGGTGAAACAAAAACAGTTGAATTTACTCTTACCCCAAAAATGCTTTCTTTATTAGATATAAATTTAAAAGAAATAATTGAATCCGGCGAATTTCGACTTATGATCGGAGGGAATTCGGAGGACTTACTGGAGATTTCATTTGAAGTAATTGATTAGGTCTATCGCGAAAGCTGATTTTTATGAGAATGAGTATAATTACAAAATTTATTCTTTGCCTTATCGGTATTTATTTTAAGTTGATAGTGCTGCAGGGTGCATTTATTTATGCTCAGCAGCAGAATGAAACCGATTTATGGGTTATGTCTTATAATATTAGAGTAGCTGTGGATACCGGTATAAATTCATGGGATAACAGAAAAGAAAAAGTGGCATACATGTTTAGATTTCATCACGCTGATATCATCGGTTTGCAGGAAGCTTTAAAATTTCAGATTGAAGATTTAATTAGATTGATTCCCGAATACAGCTGGACAGGAGTGGGCAGAGATGACGGAAAGGATAAAGGAGAATATTCGGCAATTCTTTTTAAGAAAGGAAAATTCGAACTGCTCAATAGCTCTACATTCTGGCTCTCTGAAACTCCGGGCAGTGTATCTACCGGGTGGGATGCTGCATTGCCGAGAATTGCAACATGGGCTTTGTTGAAAGATAAAAATACTCAAAAGGAATTTTATCATTTTAATACTCATTTTGATCATATAGGTGTTAATGCCAGGAAAAACAGCGCAAAATTAATTATTGAGAAAATTAAAGAAATAACAAAAAGTGATTCTTCTTTATCAGGCAAGACGGCTGTAATTGTAACCGGAGATTTTAATTCCCGTCCCGAATCTGATGTTTATAAAATAATGAGCGAAAAATTGCCGGATGCAAAAATTATCTCAAAGCATGGACACTACGGTTCTTCTGTTTCCTTTAACGGGTTCGGAAAATCTATTGAAGATGGAAATAGGATTGATTATATATTTGTAAATGAAAAGGTAGCAGTTGATCAGCATGGAATTATCGGCGATACATTTGAAGGAAACTATCCATCGGATCATATGCCGATCTTAGCAGAAATAGTCATTCAGTAAAATAATAATAAGCGAAAAGATGCCTTGAATAGCAGGGGTGCTTACAATTTCCCGGTTAGTTATCCTTAAATTTTTGGTACCATATTTCTTTATGGTTTACTGCTTCCTTAACTTCATCGGAATAATCCTCAAAGCACATGAAATAAATTGAATGGAATTTTTCATTTAAATCTATAATTCCCATTTTCCTTGTTATAGTTCTAAGTGATAAAATTTAGTCAGCTTTAATCTTATTTGCTTCATATTCTGAAGGAAGTGGATCATACAGAAGGCGGCAAAGTTCTTCTATATAATTGTCTTTGGCAGCTAAAAAAGCGGAAACATTTGTAAGCACCACTATGCCGACTTTAACATTCCTTTCGAAAATCAGACCGCATGTATACCCGCTAGTAGCTCCGAATGCACTTATATGATGAAAAGAATCAGGAGCATTAAACGTTGCCCAACCAAGTCCCTGGGTTAAAAACTTGGTATATTTTTTCGTTGATTGCTGAGCGAGATAAAAATAAGTAGTATCAAACATATTGGTTTTAATATACTTTACAATATCCTTTGCTGAAGATTTAATTCCGCCTGCCCCTAATATAGCCGGTGAGTCACATTCAAAATAAGGAAGAGGTTCCCCCTTTTCATTTCTCCCACGAACCATCTTAATTTCTTGTCCTTTAAGTTTAATAAAGGTATTATTCATCCCCAATGGATCAGTAATATATTCTTCCAATAACTTTTCATATGATTTACCGGTAATCAGAGTGAGGAGATGGGCTAATAAACCATAGCCAAGGTTTGAGTACGATCTCTTTTCCCCGGGCATTGATTCAAGTACCAATTTATTTGACAGGTAATTGTATAATCGTTTAATATCATAAGAGCCGTAGGGATCATAAGAATTGAAACCTGAATCCTGACTTTCTTTTACATCATCCGGTTCACGGGGTAATCCGGCAGTGTGGTTGGCAAGATTTACAATTTTAATTTCTTCTCCATTGCGGGAGCTTTGTTTCATCTTTACAGGAAGATATTTTTGTATCGTATCATTGAGATTGACTTTCCCATCCAATAAAAGTTTAGCAAGTATCGTTCCTGTAAACGTCTTGGTGATGGAACCAATTTCAAAGATGCTGTCGCGGTTTTCGATATAAGTCAGAGAATCATTGCGGCGCAGGATTCCTATATACTTTTCTTTTTCCGGAGAAAGAATGCAGATTGATAATTGTGTACCTTCAGGGAAATGTACGGCATATTTGTAAACAAGTGCGGCCTGCGAGGAATCGAGTGAATTATCATAAACGGACGAAGGGAGGGGGATAAGTTTTTTGGGAGGAGCAATACATGATGAGACAAGGAGAATAAGAAATAGAATATAAAATTTGTTTTTTATGATGCCCTTCATGCTTCTTCTTGAAAAGAATATCAATTATATAATACGAACAGAATTTTTCCTGGTAGTTTTCGTTTAGCTCAAATATTTATAACCAGGTTCTTATTTATACGGATCTACTTTAAATTCCATTACGCGATCACTTTATTCAGGTAATCCACTGCCTCGTATGCATTCGGCGAATAAAAATCGGCACCAATTTGAGTGCAGAAACTATGGCTTACAGGAGCACCGCCTATCAATACTTTCATGTCAGGATAAGTCTGCTTAATTACTTTCACACTTTTGTCCATATTCAGCATAGTAGTTGTAAGCAGTGCAGAAAGTCCTACATAGCAGCCCGGGTTTTTGTTGATCGCATCAAGAAATTTTTGGGTTGACACATCGACTCCCAGATCAATAACTTCATATCCTCCGCCGGTTATAATCATTGCTACAAGATTTTTACCGATATCGTGCAGATCTCCTGCAACCGTGCCGATTACAAATTTTCCTTTGCGCTGCACCTCGCCGGATTCCAGGTAAGGTTTTAAATGTTTCAGCACGGCATTCACTGCCCCGGCTGAGACTATAAGATTGGTAACAAAAGCTTTATGTTCGCTGAAATCTTTTCCGATTTTTTCCATTCCAGCCATGCAGGCATCCAGCAGCACCTTGGGCGGAATATTATTTTTTAATGCTTCTTGGGCAA
>JBLNGL010000624.1:0-4675 GCA_050264735.1 Ignavibacteria bacterium
GAAGGAATCGGAATTGAATTTCAGGTAGTTAACGATACTCTTACAGTAGTTTCCGCTATAAGCGGAGGACCTAGTGAAGCACTTGGAATTATGGCCGGCGATAGAATAATTAAAATTGATGGGAAAGGAGTAATCGGTATTACTAATGATGAAGTCCGTAAAAAGCTGCGCGGAAAGGCCGGGACAAAAGTTAAAGTGGCGATTACGAGGCCGGGCATCAAAGCAGAAATTGAATATGAAATAATCCGCGATAAAATTCCTCTTTATTCTGTTGATACCGGATTTATGTGGGATAATAAAACAGGTTACATCAGCGTCTCCAGGTTTTCCGAAACTACTTATGATGAAGTTCTAGAACGGCTTAAAGAGCTTACCAAAACAGGCATGAAACAGCTCGTTCTCGATTTAAGAGGTAATCCGGGCGGCTACCTTGATCAGGCAGTAAAAATGGCGGATCTTTTTATTGACGGAAATAAAAAGATTGTATTTACTAAAGGACGAAGATCCGAATTTAATGATGAAAGAAATGCTTCGGAGAGCTCCACTTTTGAAAAAATTCCGCTGATTGTCCTGGTAAACAGGGGGAGTGCATCTGCCAGTGAAATTGTATCCGGTGCTATACAGGATTGGGACAGAGGTCTCATCGTCGGAGAAACAACATTCGGCAAAGGACTTGTACAGCGGCAGTTTACTCTTCCCGATAATTCAGCTCTCAGGCTGACTATTTCGGAATATTATACTCCTTCCGGGAGATTAATTCAGAGAGATTATAAGAATACCGCAAACAAAGAAGATTATTATTCCGAGGTGACCGACCGTGATGAAAAAGAAGGGGATAATCTTTATCATTCGGCTGAAAAGGATTCGGCAAAGCCTGTTTATAAAACCCAGGGCGGAAGAATTGTTTACGGCGGAGGCGGAATTACCCCTGATTATATCGTAAGATCTGATAATATAACAGAGTATACAACAAATCTTTTAAAGAATAACTTATTCTATCTTTATATCTTATCTTACCTGGATGTAAGCGATAAGAAGATTAAAGAACAGTTCAGAGATGATTTAAGGAAATTTAATGATGAATTCAGCTTTAGCGCCAATGAAATAAAAAAATTCCGGGAGTTTGCAGAATCCAAAGGAGTCAAATATAACGAGGAAGAATTTAAACAGGATCACGATTATATCTCTTCCCGGTTAAAAGCTCAGATTGCTCGAAACTACTGGAGAAATGAAGGCTGGTATTCCGTAATCCTTAAAATAGATAATCAAATTTTACAGGCGGTGAATTTATTTGACGAGGCTAAAGATCTGGCAAATTTTAAATGAAATTTTTTTTAAAAGATTTTTATTGCCGGTAATATTTTTTTTTACTCCTCCTGCTGGTTCAAATTCAATTGCCGGAGAATATGAATTTTATTTCCGCACTGCAGCAGATTTGCAGCCCGGAGAGGATTTTACTTACGTAGTAAGTTATTCCCTGTTAAAGCTGGGGGAAGTCAGAATAAAAATTCTGGAAGCAAAAGAAACCGAAGGGGCAATGACTTACAGGGCTGCGGCATATATGGATTCCTATGCTAACGTCCCGTTTGTTAATCTTCATCAAATTTATGAAAGCACATTCAGTGAAGATAACAAGCCTCTTAAATTCCGGGGCATTGTAAAAGGAGAAGAATATACAACCTTTACCGATTACGAATACAATTATGAAAAATCTCTGATTCATGTTAAAAAAGGGAAGGTAAAACCTTATCAATTATGGACTGATTCAACAGCTTCCGCCGATAAAATTTACCAGGACGGTCTTTCAATTCTTTTTTATGCCAGAATGAATTTCGGAAATAACAGATCGATTGATATTCCTTGTTTCGTGAATGAAAAAAAAGTGAATACGAAATTAAACTACTATACCGATATTACCAATGTATCTATTGATGCAGTCGATTATGCAGTGGCATGTATAAGGCTTGACGGAGAAACCGATTTTGTAAGCGTTTTCGGATTAACCGGATATTTCCAGGGATGGTTCTCAAATGATGAAGCTTTAATTCCTATTGTTGCCGAAATGAAAGTCATTATTGGGAATGTAAAACTTGAACTCGTAAAATGGAATAGAAAAGGATGGAATCCGCCGGAGTATAATAGTGAATGACAAAATCTTATATTAATTCTGGAGAGGAAAAACTTTTCCCTTATCTTAAATTCATTCCCAAAATTCATAATACTGTATTTTTAGCATCCGGAGTAAAAATTGTTGGGAACGTAGAGATTGATGAATATTCCAGTGTTTGGTATAACACAGTTATTCGGGGAGATGTTCATTATATTAAAATTGGATCTTATACAAATATTCAAGATTGTTCAATGCTGCATGTAACAAGCGGAAGATTTCCGTTAATTATCGGCAGCAAAGTTAGTATCGGGCATTCTGTAAATCTGCATGGCTGCACAATTGAAGATTTATGCTTAATCGGAATCGGCTCGATAATTCTTGACGGGGCGGTAGTTCAGGAAAATGCAATGATTGCAGCGGGCGCAGTAGTTGCTCCGGGTTTTGTTGTTCGTTCAGGAAAGCTTGCGGCCGGGGTCCCCGCCAAGATTATAAGAAATCTTACTAATGTAGAAATCACTGAAATCGAAAATTTAGCCTTTAGGTATAAAAAGTACAGCGACTTATCATTAAATTCTTTGAAAAAATAATTTTAAATGATCGTTAAATTTTGGGGTACCAGAGGTTCTATCCCTGTACCCGGGCAAAATACTATTAAATACGGGGGAAATACGCCCTGCGTCGAGATCCGCACCGACCATAATCATTTGATTATTCTGGATGCGGGAAGCGGGATTCGGGAGCTCGGGAAATCAATCATTAATGAAAAAGTTCAAAACAATATTGATATTTTTATAAGTCATTACCATTGGGATCATATCCAGGGAATCCCGTTCTTTCTTCCGCTTTATGAAAAAGATTACAAGATTACTTTCTACGGACAAACCAGTAACGGCCTTGAAATAGAAACTCTCCTGAAAAGTCAAATGGCCAAGAATTTTTTCCCGATTGAAATCGGTCAAATAAGAAATGATCTGAATTTTCATAAAATTACTCCCGGCAGCATTTATAAAGTCGGTGATACTACTGTTAAAACTTTTATGACAACCCATTCTGCACCGACTCTAACTTTTAAAATAGAGCAGAATGGGAAAAATGTGGTTTATATGACCGACAATGAACTTAATTTTGACATTAATGGAGATAAAGACAAGCTCGATGACTTAAAAAAGAAATTTAAAGATTTGATTGAATTCTGTAAAGGTGCAGATTATTTAATCCACGATGCAATGTTTGATCAAAAATTGCTTGAAAAGAAAAAAGGCTGGGGTCATTCGAGCAATATTTCAGTCGCTTATTTTGCAGTTGTGGCAGAAGTGAAAACTTTAATTCTTTTTCATTATAATCCCGATTATTCGGATGTAAAAATAGATGGGATGGTAAGTGAAACAATTGCTCTGTTAAAGCAGCAGAAATCAAATATCAAATGCATTGCTGCGAGGGAAGGATTGACTATAAAGATATAAAATATTATCCTTCCGGTAACAATATAGATCATCCTGTGGTTAAAAATCTTCTGATTTACTCAAAAAATAAATTAATCAAAAAATCAAACCTTAATAAACTCCTTTCCTTTCTTAAAAATCAATTAAATTTTACTTTAATTTCACTGGATATCAATTTTATTTCCGGAAAAGCTCTCAGAAAGGTTAATAAAGATTTTTTAAATCACGATTTTTCTACGGACATCATAACTTTTAATTATTCAGGAAATATTAAAGATCTTGAAGGTGAGATTTTAATCTCCGTTGATGATGCCGAAACTAATTCAAAAAAATATGGTGTAAGTTTCGATGAGGAAATTTTGAGACTTGTAATTCACGGGATTCTTCATTTATTAGGGTATAATGACATTAATTCGAAAGAAAAATTGGAAATGAAGCGTTTAGAGAATAAATTGTTGATTGAGTATAAAAATATTTTACCAAAAGAACGGTGAAAAATGACTGCAAATATAATTGAAATACTGGCAAAATTAGCAGAAGGAATGAACAAAAAGATTTCACCGGAAGAGCTGGCTGAAAACTTCAGCAGAGATAAAAAATATAAAATAAATCTGATCGCTGCTGCTTACAGCTGGATTTACGAAAAAATTGCACGCGATATAATCGAAAATAAGATGCATAAAAAAACCCCGAGTATGGGATTAAGAATTTTATCGGAAAAAGAGATCCTGCTGCTGGGAAAAGATAATTATAATTATCTGCTTTATTTTTATAATAAAGGATTATTGAACAATGACGATATTGATCTCATCGTTGAAGAGTCAGAATATTTTGAAGGAAATATTTCAAGAGAAGAATTAAATGTGCTTATTTTATCCTTATTTCTGAATCTTGACCATTTTATTCTGCCAGGCAGCAGACTTATGTTACATTCATCAGATAGAATTAATTGAGAAAAAATGAGCAGGAATTTAGTATTAGTTGAATCTCCGGCAAAAGCTAAGACAATAAATAAATATCTTGGTAAAAATTTCATCGTAGAAGCTACTATCGGCCATGTAAAAAATCTGCCGAAAAGCAAGCTTGGCGTCGATATTGAAAAAAATTATGAACCTCAGTTTGT
>JBLNGL010000625.1:0-2671 GCA_050264735.1 Ignavibacteria bacterium
CGGATCAAAAAACATTATTGGATTATTACTGCAATAAGAAAATAAATTCAATCCATCAGCTATTCCGGCAGGATCACTTGAGTTCCATCTTCCAAGCCATGGGCAATAGTATCGTGCACCGTAATAATAAAAGCCGGTTTCATCATCGCGCTCTTTCCCTGAGAAACGATAACGTTTTAAACTTATATTTCCGTCAGGTGCTGTCAGCCTGTAAGCGGAAGTACCGTAGGGATGATATTCTTCGTAAGATATTATTTTAGCAGTCTCATTAGTTTCGAGCAGGGCGGAACCAAGATAATTGTGGAAATGGTACCGGATAATATTTTGATTTAAATTGTTGGAAGGATCGGAATTATTTTGGTCTATGGTCTTTGTATCTACTTGTGCAATACGCCCGGCGTTGTCGGATACAAACAATGTAAATCTTTCAAGGTCTGTGTTTTCGTTATTGAATCTTTCCCTGTATATTTCAACTGCTCCAAGATAAATACGCTCAATTATTTTACCGCCAATACGCTCAATTACTTTCCTGGTTCGGTTACCAGCTACATTATATACATAATATGCTGTTCCGCCGCCGCCGAGATTTGCCTGTTTCATCTGGTTCAGAAAATTCCATTGTAGAGTAAGATGAGGGAAAGAAAGCATATTTCCGTTTAAATCATGCGAATACTCTGCAGAGAAAACTCCCTCAGCATCACCCGGCAAACTTGTTGACTTTAAGCGGTTAGAACCATTTGAGGGATCATCTTCATATTCATATTTATATCGCTGGGTCCAGCCCGCATTTTCGGCAATATGTTTAAGCTCTTTAATGTTGCCGCAATCATCATATTTATATTCTTCTGAATAAACTCTGACAGCATTTGCTTCATTAAGGGAAGGCAGCTGCGGTAAGAAAGGAATATCTGCCTGGTTTCTTTGTACATTGCCCACCAGACCGGCATGTTCACGCCCCGAAGCCCTGGTGAGCCGGTATACGGAATCATATTCGAATTTACTTTCAGGGAATACTACAGCATTTTTAAAAAAATGCGTTTGCTGGGCATTATCCCGAATCTGGGTAATGTTGCCAACAGCATCAAAAGTATAATGAATATTTTGAATGGATAGATTATCGTTATCTGTTTCTGATAATTTTGTTAAAAGATTTGTAAGTCTGAAAGTATGAGGATTATAAAAATATTTTGTGATAATGCCATTTCCCAACTTTGCAAATTGCCGCTGTCCCTTTGCATCATAATCCTGATTCGAAAGAAAAGTAATAAAATCACCTGTGCCTCTTATCTGCACTCTAAAAGATTCCAGGTAGTTTGCCTCATTATACTTAGGCTCTGAAACAGAATTATCAGGCAGGGTAACTGATAAAGGCCTGTTTAGCGCATCCAGAACTACCGATGAAGTAAATATTTCACTTTCAATTTTCTGTTCAGCAAGATCCTCAATAGTCTGAATGTCTGTTATCCCGTCCAGCATCATCCAGTCAGTAGCTTGCTTATACTCTTTAGTTATCCTTGTTTCGGTTAATAATCCATTTCCTTTAAAATCATAATTTTGAATAGTTACAACAGAACCCTGATCATAAAATTGGTAAACCAATCCTTTCATATTCCGATTTACTGCATCAGGCAGCAAATCACCATAAACTCTATGAGCATACAAAATCTCCGTATTTCCATCCTTTAAAAAGCTGCTTACCGGCCTGTTTACCTTATCATAAGTACACCGGAATTCTCTGTCGAAACTATTCCAAATCTTAACCAGTCTGCCCATGGCATCGGGGAATATCCATTTCTCACCTTTCTCTGTGGTCTTGCAATAAACAGGCGTTCCCATCATATTGTTATACCCGGAAGAAATTTCCCTGTTAAACTGATCAAATGACCTGGCGGACCTTCCAACCGGGTCTGACTTCATTTGAACAAATGTTGTTTTCCCGCCGCCAAAATCTGCAAATGTAATAAATGGCCTCCCAATGGAGTCTGTATAAAAAGTTGAAGGAGTGTTGTAATGTTTTGCACTTAACCAGGCAGCTCTTTGTTCGGGATTAGAAGGCTCAGGAATTAAATCAGGATCAGGGCCTCCCCTGTCAATATACCATTGGCTGTCTTTAACAGTGTCGTTGAGGTCGAAAGATTTAAATTGCCAGGGATCAAATTCAATTCTACAGAAAGTCCCGTCGGGATATTCTGTTTTTATCTTTCTTCCAAGCGGATCGTAATAAATAACAGGCGTAACCCCTGTTTCAACCAACTGGTCTTCGCTTTCATATTCCGGTGTTGTACTAAAATATGGTTCAAATTGCTTAATAACATTTCCCTTATTATTATAAACCACTCTGCCGTTTCCGATCCAGCGTGGGTCCGCATCAACCTCTTCAACTTGTTTAGTAACTGGGTTCCATTTTTTTGCTTTGCCGGGATTAGCCTGAGATTTTATCATTACCACTTGACCGCTTCCATCAGAGTATACAAAATTTTCTTGGAAACGCGGATTAGTGGGACCATGTTTCTCGCGTGCAAATATATGTGCATAATTTGGCAGACCGGAATTTTGATAGTTGAAAAGATCATATTCTATCCTGGCAGTTGGGTCAGAAAGTGTATCTCCTTCACCGGCGCCTTCCTTCCCCATAATTGCAGATTTAATAACCAATCCCAATTCATCAGTC
>JBLNGL010000626.1:0-5297 GCA_050264735.1 Ignavibacteria bacterium
ACTCTTTGCAACCATTCCCTTTTCTCTTCCTTCGTGGAGTTTCTTTGAACTCGGCTGTTCGGTTTTTTCCTGTCCTTCTACTTCCGCCATTTCAGGATCCCATTGCTTTTAAAATCTGGAACAGGCTGTCTTCATATTCCTTAAGAAGATTTTTAATTGCATAAACATAAAGAGGTGTTAATGCAACCATAAGAAAAAAACCCAGCCCGATTCTTAGAGGCTGCGTCACAAAAAATATCTGCATCTGCGGAATAACCCGGGATAAAATCGCTTCAGCTATATTTACTAGGAAGAAAGAAACAATAATAGGGGAGGCAATTTTAACTGCGATTACAAAAACTGCTGCGGAGTATTTTACTACCAGTTTATAAAGAGGCTGGCTGAATGAAAAATCACCTATGCCTACCAATTGAAATGATTGAACCACACCTCTGATTATGTAATGGTGTCCATTAATCATAAAAAAAATTAAAAGGGCGCCTATATAAATCACTTCTCCGATAACATTGTTATGCGAATCTTCCATTGGATTAAAAACATCGGCAACTGCTAAACCCATTTCAAATCCTATCAGCGTTCCTGCATAAGATATCCCATAAAAAACAAGATTCAGCATAAATCCTAGAAGCAGGCCCGATAAAATTTCTTTAATTGCTGTAATCGAAATCCACCAGAGAGACAATTCAATATGCAATTCGGAAGTTCTGATACTTGAAAAAACCATATAAGAAATTAAAAAGGCTAAAAAAAGTTTTGGGATTACGGGAAATGCTTTGTGACCCATTACCGGGGCAGCTATAAATGCAGAGGTTATTCTCAGAAAAATTAGAAGGACAAATATAAAGTCTCTCACCAGTATGTCCGTCATTTTATAACCGTGCTGAACATGGTAAAAAATCTTGTCGTAATTTCAATCATCTTGTCCATAATCCAGGGAAGCAGAAAAATTAAAGTTAATGCCGTGACTAAAATTTTAGGAACAAACGTCAATGTCATTTCCTGCAGTGATGTAGCTGCCTGAAAAAGTGAAATAAGAATTCCTATCACTAATGAAACTCCCAGAATAGGGAGAATAATAATTAAAGTGGTGTAAAATGATTCGGTTAAAACTTCAATTACCAGCTCTTCAGTCACTATGAAAAACTCCTTACTAAGGAACCGACAATCAGATTCCATCCGTCAACCAGAATGAACAGAAGAATTTTAAATGGCAGTGAAACAAGCATAGGCGGCAGCATCATCATTCCCATAGACATTAATATGCTCGATACAATCATATCGATCATTAAAAAGGGGATGAAAAGGAAGAAGCCTATAATAAATCCGGCTCTTAATTCGCTTAAAGCAAAAGCCGGTACAACTACATAAGTCGGAAGTTCAGATCTGTTTTCCGGCCGGTTTAAATTTGACAAACCAATAAATAATTCAAGGTCTTCATCTCTTACATTTCTGAACATAAAATCCCGTATAGGTTCAATTCCTTTATTGTATGCCGAATCAAGAGACAATCTTCCATCCATTAAAGGCTTTAGTGCCTCATCGTTCACTGTTTTCCAGGTTGGAGCCATGATAAAAAAAGTAAGGAATAGAGCAATTCCCGCCAAAAGCTGTCCGGGCGGCATCTGCTGCGTGCCGAGTGCATTCTTCAGAAAATGAAATACGATTATGATCCTGAGATATGAAGTAGTCATTATCATTATTGATGGAGCCAATGCCAGGACAGTCATCAGGAGCAGGATTTGAAGTGTAACAGATATATCTTTCGGTGAATCTGCAGTCCCTATATCAATTCCTATTTTCGGAAGAGGAATGGTTGGATTCTGCTGGGCAAATATTCCATTTGTAACTGTAAAAAATAAAACAACAACTAAAAGCACTCTTAACTTATTCATTTAAAGCCCAGGTTCTTTTTCAGTACACTCAGAAAATTTTCTTTATCAGATTTTTCGATCATTCCATTTTGAGGAATGGATGAAGGCTCCAATTCTTTCAGAACAGTTATTGAGTGATCACTGATTCCAAGGACTAAAAGATTTTCTTCTATCCTTATAACCGAAATAAATTTTTTCGGCATAATCATTTGCGTGCTGATCACTTTTATATTAGGTGATCCGTGATTTATTTTGCCTTTAAACGAAAGTCCGAATTTTTTTACAAATATTAAAACTCCGTAAAGAAGCCCTACTATTAGCAAAAGGGGAATAATCGCTTTAAGGATTCCGAGGAAGGTCATTGCTGCATCCCTTTAATATTCTTATCTATCTCCAGAAGGTTTGTAATCCGGATCCCGAAGTGTTTATCAATTACTACAACCTCTCCCTCGGCAATTTTTTTATTATTTACAAAAATGTCCACAGGTTCGCTGGCCAGCTTATCCAATTCAATTACATACCCTCTTTCCAGTTCGAGAATATCTTTTATCTGCATTTGTGTTCTTCCGAGTTCTATATAAACGCTTAGATAGAGGTCTTTAAGGAAGTTAAGTTTGTCGCTCTTTGCGCCTTCACCGTGCTGCTTGGAATCATCCATGTCGCCGAACTCAACTAAGTTAGCCCAGACTTTCTGGCCGGCTGCCGCCGGATTCTGCTGCGGCTGATTCGGAGTATCCGGTTTCTTTTCCTGAGCTGCAGGCTGGTTCTCTTGTTTGCTTATTTCTTCCATAAAAATACCTGTACTTATTTTTTTTCTCTGTATAACATTTTTGTGATTTTTATAGCTTTATGGTTATTTGCTATTCCGGTACGTCCGGCAAAGAAATTTATATTGCTTACTTTAACGATATGATCCTCATTTATCCTGTCATTCAATTTTATTATGTCTCCTTTTTTCAGATCGAGAAGATCATTAACGGTAATTTTAGCGCTGCCGAATTCCACCACTACCGGCAGAGTGGTTTTGAAAAGATGGTTAGAAATGATCTCCCGGGCAGTTGTTCCTTTATACTTTACCGGCTTGACTGATGAAAATTTTTGGGAAGACATTTTAGCCAGGATGGAATCAAACGCAAAAGTTGCAAAGCAGAGATTCATCATGTAAGGCTGCTCGGCAATTATCAGCTCAAATGAAATTACCAGTACAGCTTCATTCTGTGAAGTAATCTGTGCAAAATCAATATCCGGCTCAAATCTTTCAATCTGAAAATCAAGGTTTTCCACAGACTGCCATGATTTGTTAAGATCCACCATTATTCTTTCAACAATAACGTTCAGTACTTTTTGTTCTATCGGAGTTATTATTTTCGTCTGCTTATTTCCTTTGCCGATTCCTCCGAGCAGGCGATCGACAAGGTTTAATGCGAGGTCGGTGTTTAATTCCAATATTCCTTTAATATCCATATTCCCGATCTGGAATGTGAATAGACAGGCAGGATTTCCAACGGAGAGGACATATTCGGAATAATAAATCTGGTCGATTGATGTAACATTTATTGTAACCATCGTTTGAAGTTTTGACACCAGATACGAGCTGAAGCTCTCGGAAAAAAGCTCATGAATGTTTCTGATCGTACGAAGCTGATTTTTTGAGACTCTGTTCGGTAGCCTGAAATCAAATGGAATGATTTCTTTATCGGAGCTTTCAACATGCAGAGTTTCCTCTCCGCTCTTTGCATTATTTAATAAGAGATCTATTTCCTGCTGTGATAGTACTTCCGCCATATTACTGTGCTATATATTTACTGAAGTAAACTGTATTTAACTTTATACTTGGAATGAGCCTGTTGATTCTATCATATAGTTCTACTTTCAGGCTGTCTTTGTAGCTGCTTTTATTCAGCTGGTCCCAGGTTTTGCTTGAAAATGTTGTGATGATTACATCCTTGACCACAACTTCTTTTGCTTTTAATTCTTTCTGGCTTTCTTCGTCTTTAGTATCAAATCCCAAGGAAGTGAGCAGTAGTCTCTCTCCTTCCGAACCTGCCGGATTAACGATTATATCTTCGATTAAAAAAATATGTTTTCCAAGTTCAACGCCTGGCAGACTGTCTATTGGTTTTCTTATTATTGAATCATCATCTTTTGTTTCTTGAGTTTCCGATTTACTCATTAAAATATTTGCCGTAATGAAATAAACAGCTGCAATTTGAATGATAAAAAGAGGCAATCCGATCAAGAAAACTTTTAAATTAATCGAGCCGATTTTTGTGCTTTTAATTTTTTGCTCAGGTTCCTGTGCAATTGGAGTAGTGGTATTCAGCTCTTTTGGATCCGGCTTTGAGGAAATCGGGGGATTTTCAGGCGATCCTTTTGCCGGTGCCTGTTCACTCCCATTTTCTGCCTGTACAGATTGATTTTGCGTATTTTTTTTCTTTCCGAATTTCATAGTACTTGATTTATTCAACAGATATGCCATTAATTATGCAATTTCAAGATTACATGATTATTCCGCAGAGCGGAATTCCGTTTGCGGAACAAAATTGAAAGATTAAAAGATTAAAAGACTGAAAGATTGAAAGATTGGAATAAAAGATTAAAATGATTTCCCTTTCCATTTGCCATTTGCCATTTGCCATTTTCCATTTATTTTGGTTAATATTATGCAGATGGTTGAAATAGAATAATAACTAATAAGGATTCGGCTATTTCCCGATCCTCATTAAATGAAAGTATCCAGGTTAATAATCTCCCCCTCCTCCGCCCTGGCTCGCCAAAGCGAGACAGGTTTGGAGGGGGATTAAGGGGGAGGCCTGAGGTTTATCTTATAAGATTTGTTATCTCCTGAAGCAGAGTATCGGCAGTTGTAATTACCCTTGCATTTGCCTGGAATCCTCTTTGAGTAACAATCATTTTGGTGAATTCTTCCGAGAGATCAACATTGGACTGCTCTAAGGCGCCGGATTGGACTGTGGTACCTGTTTCTTCTCCAAGACTGCCAATCCTCGGCTCTCCTGAGTTTGCATATGCGCTGTACATATTATCACCCGTACTAATCAAACCATTTAGATTCGCAAATGTTGAAACCATTATTTGAGCGAGAGGACGTGAATTGCCGTTAGAAAAAATTCCTACAATGTTTCCATATTGATCAATGTTTATATTGGATAGAGAAGCCGATGCAAAACCATTTTGACTTAATGCTGAAATAACGGAGCTTGCAGAAGTTTGAGTTATGCCGCCGAATCCGCTGCCGAAATCTAAATCAACTGCGAGAGGATTTGCTCCGCCGGCAGGAGTGAATGTAAGCTGCGGATTATTAGGTGAAATATTGCCCGGGTTGAGAGTACCGTCGGAGTTAAACAAAATCGTTCCTGAGGAGGATGCCGGAAGTCCGTCATCGGTGCTGGAGCCGGGAACTGATGC
>JBLNGL010000627.1:0-4344 GCA_050264735.1 Ignavibacteria bacterium
TGCCGCTCCACTTCAGCACAACCTGTTCGCCGAACTGCTCTTTCCCGGCAGTAACGGTGTATATACCTTCCATAACGGCTTTGGAGTATTCTGGAAGCGGTGTAGTTTGATCAATAAAGCCTCCGGGATCCACGGCAGGATGATCGACTTCAACAATATTATCGCATGAAGGCAGTGCAGCCAGAATCAATCCGATATATAATATTAATTTCTTCATAAGTTGAAACTGAAGATAAATTCAGGTATGTAGAAAAACCTGTCGAAAGTTGAAAAAGAAGCCCACAAGGGGTAATAAAATTTTGTAAAGTTTGATTTAAAGCCGATTACAACAAAATTATCTTTCCACAGAGGCTGCTCAATATAAAGACCGAATGAATAACCGGAAAAAGTATCGAAAATGTTTTCCGTTTTCATATCCCCGTTGTGCGTTGTTTGATCGAGAATAATCTGCAATTCGGATTTTAGCGAAACGCTGAAGTTCGGGAAGGCATATCCAAGACTTAAATTCGGATAAAAATGCCAGCCCTGAATCCTGGTATCAAAACCAAATTGCTCCAGCTTGCCGAACCAAAAAGCAATATCTCCTCCGGCAGACATGGTAAATTTTCCGAATTCATGATTCCATTTTCCCCCGGCAGCAAAGTGGAAAGTAATTAAGTTGGATTCGACAGATCCTTCGGCAATTAAGTTTTCAGGAAGACCATACTTAATTCTATATGAGAATAAAGGTGCTCTGAAGACATCATCGGTTTCTACCACATCTTCCGGAAGCTTTGCGGAAGATAATCCGAGCGTCTGAAGAATCTCATTATTGTTAAGTGAGTGTGGATAGAAAAAAGAGTTTTCCCTGATATTAGTCTGCGGGTATAAATTTCCGCAGGCAAAAAATATCAGATAAAGGTTAGCTGCGAATGCCGTTATTCTATTTTTTTTCAAGTATAGATTTTACCCTCTTAATACGAACAGCTTTTTATTATCCAATAAGTCTGCCATTTGGAAATTTCTTAAGTATTTGGATTTTAAGAAATTAAAGAGAGATCGGAAAACTCAGCATCGTTATATTTAACGACAGCCGTTAAATAAAACTAATTTAAGCCGGCAATCGTTCTTTTAATTCCCGGCTTTCACTCTTTTAATTTGATTGTTTCGGGAATATTGAACCGGCAGCCGCATACAAAATTCAAAATTATCTCTCAAGCTTCCGCAGCTTGAATTTAGAAAATCATCCGGCATAAATTATGACTTTATTTCAAGATTATTAACCATATTCTTTATATTTTATTTTTACCTTTGCAACAACTTTCCTTGGAGGGAATATGTGTTGTTACCTAACGCTAAATTATATAAAAAAAATAAACTCATATTTCCTGTTTCTGTTCATAATGACCTCAGTTCTCATTTTTATTCAGGCAGGGACTTCTGTATTTGCACAAACCCCCGTGGACTCGGATTCAAGGGCTTATGTCCGGCTTGACGGCTACAACTTATTTTATGTCCGCGGCCTAACTTCATTTCCGGCGGAGAATCGTGCAAATGAAATCAGCGGAAGAATTGAATCGCTGGCAAAAAATTCCTCAATATCCCCCGACTCGATAAAGGTAATTCAAACAAAGGACTATGATGAAATAGTAATCGGCGGTTTTTCCATTATGAAAGTTCTCGATGCCGATGCCCAAATTGAAGGGGTAAATCGGGAAACTTACAGCTTTGCAATTAAATTAAGAATTGCCAAAGCTATTTATGCTTACCGGTACGAAAGAAGTTACGATTCGCTGATAAAAAATCTGCTTTATTCTCTTGCAGCGGTTGTTATTTGCACGCTGCTCCTGTTTTTATTCCGGGTCATTTTAAAGCGTTTTAATGCTTTTCTGGAAGCAAAACTTAAACCAAAAGTTGATACTATTGAATCAAGATCCTTTCAGCTCCTGCGTCCCAACCAGATTTGGATTACCATTTCCGGTCTTATTAAGGTGCTAAGGTTTATTCTGATCCTGGTAATACTTTTTTTTACCGCCCAATATGTTTTAGGCCTGTTTCCATGGACCAGGTCTATTGGCGTATCACTATTGGAATTGTTCGTCAAGCCGTTCGGCGATTTCGGAATAGCGCTCATTAATTTCATTCCTAATCTGGCGTTTTTAGTTGTAATTTTCTTTATCGCCAAGTATCTGCTAAAGCTGATTAAACTTTTGTTCCAAGGCTTAGGACAAGGGAGCATAACCATTTCAGGTTTCGATGCGGACTGGTCTCCGACCACATATAAAATTGTACGCTTGTTTCTGATAGCATTTACCGTAATAATTGCTTATCCCTACATCCCGGGTTCCGATTCCGCGGCATTCAAAGGAGTTTCGTTATTTCTGGGTGTCCTGTTTTCTTTAGGTTCTACTTCAATAATAGGAAATCTTATTGCCGGCTATACAATGACTTACAGAAAAACTTTTAAGATCGGGGATATTGTTGAAATTGAAGGTCATGTCGGAAAGGTATTTGATGTAAAACTTTTTGTTACTAGAATTCGTACTCATAAAAATGAAGAAGTTATTATCCCCAATTCGATTGTATTAAATAACAAGGTTATCAATTACTCTAATTTTGCTCCGGAAAAAGGATTAATTCTTCACACTTCCGTCGGAATAGGGTATGAAACCTCGTGGAGGCTGGTTGAAAGCATGCTTAAGCTTGCAGCAGAACGTACGGAAGGAGTACTGAAAGATCCGCAGCCTTTTGTATTACAAAAATCATTAGGTGATTTTGCCGTTACTTATGAAATCAATGCATACACCCTGGATCCCGTAAACAGGCTTAAAACTTATACGGCTCTTCATCAAAACATCCTGGATGTATTTAATGAAAACGATGTGCAGATTATGACCCCGGCATATGAAGGGGACCCGGAACAGCCTAAAGTTGTCCCGAAAGAAAAATGGTTCTCAAAGTTAACCGGGCAAAAATCAAATGATAAAGGAAGTAGTAATCCCGGTCTTTTCCCTGGTTCCTGACGCTAAAAAAAGTAAAGCATCTTAAATTCGGTTAATATGGTCTTTACTCTCTGATCATTTTTATTATATTTCAAAGACTGATAAGTGCTTTCAATTCCGATATCAAAATCTTTATGCCCTGTATAACTGATGCGTGTGCCGTACGTAAAAAGATCATTTACATCCTCACCTGTTTCTGAAAATGAATTATATCTTAAGCTTCCGAGGATTCCTACAGGGAAACTTATAAACCCGACATTCAGAAAATCTATTGACGCGGCAGCCCCGAGCCTGACATTCCCCTTCAATTTACTATCGAATACTTTGCTTGCGCCATACCCGGCCATGACTAGAACTCCGAAATAATCAGCAGGGGAATAAGCAAAATTCAAGTTGAAAAATGTTTTCGGCAGGCTTTCTTTTTCGAGCATGGAAACATTTGTTGAATCATTAATTCCGCCCGATTCATGAACTTTCTTTACAAAATCGTATATGGAATAGAGGAAGACATCATTTAAAGTATAATCGATTGAACCCGATAACATCATCTGATCGCTTTGCCATATTCTGGCTTTACCGCCCAGTGTAAATCCCGTTGTGTAAGAAATGCCGGATGTCAGGATTGTATAAGTATTGCTGCCGATTCTCGTATTCCCGCCGTAAGAAGCATTAAGCGCCAGCCATTCGTTTACTGCAAATTGGAACTCCATCTCACCTGAAATATAACTAATATTACCTGAGACTGTATCCAGGATATTTCCATCAAGTCCCCGTATATATGATTCCAGATTCAGAGCCTCGGCTGTTCCTAGATTCAACTTAATGTAAGTGTTTATAAACGGATCACGTATGACATCGGTAGGCATAAACCGGAAACCGTTTAAAACAGGAAGACGTTTCTGTTTAAGCATAACTGAAGAGTCTCCGGTACCTTGCGGATAAATTTTAAGGTCTGTTAAAATTAAAATAAAAATCAGAATGATTAAGATTGAAGCTGTAGAATTTTTCATAGCAGGTACTCTTTTACTTTAAAAGTATGATTTTAAAATAGCAAATTTCCATAAATGAAATGCTACCACTCCTTCCGCTCCCCTAATGCTGCAACAAAAAATCTCCTCCGCCTATTTTCCTGAAGCCTTTGGTTCATTTTTCTCCAAGGTACACCATTCATTTTGAGATATCTCCATTTTTTTTTGAGGACCTAAAATTCTTCTATTTAACTGACATTTATCACATCGTTATATTAATAAATTGTTAAAAATGGCATTTTTTTTAATATTTTATTAGTTTTCACCGCATTTATAAGCGGCAAAGGAAGTAATGATTACACTCATGAAATTATCCTGCACTATTCTCAATGAAG
>JBLNGL010000628.1:0-2746 GCA_050264735.1 Ignavibacteria bacterium
GGAATAATTTTCTGGAGCTTATCCTTTATAAAAAAATTCTTCAGTCCGATATTCGGAGCCAAACCGATTCTTCCCGCATAAGGATCAACTGAGCCGGGTACACCAAGACAAACGGCCTTAATCTTATTCTCTTTTAATCCGGATTGTTCAACTACTGCATCAACGACTTCTTTAAGCGAGTTTATGTATTCAGAAGTTTTTCCGTGGATTTTTGTCGGTATTTTTGCACGAGCAATTATCCCTTCGAACGAGTTCAGCAGGCATGCAAGTATTTTTGTGCCGCCCATATCAACGCTGATAATGTAATCCTTGCTCAGAGAAACCTCCAATAATTTATTCGGAATCCTTGTTTATTTTTATTCAAGCCAAATTTAGAAAGAAAATGCTTCTTTTCAAAAATCAAAAAAACTTCATCTTTAAGGCTTGAGAAAAAAATAATAAATTGCATAATGAATAAATTGAAGTTAGAAGAAATTCTGATTGGTAATGAATAAATTGAAACCTTTAAAAAGATTCGGGCAAAATTATTTAAGAGACTCGAATATTGTCAGAAAAATTTTAAAGGAAATCGATCCCAGACCGGAAGACCTGATTATTGAAATAGGCTCCGGGTACGGTGCATTGACAGGTTCGCTATTCCAAAATTCACCAAATATTACAGCGGTTGAAATCGATAAAAGAGCAGCATCTTTTTTATCAAAAAAATTTCCCGGTTTAAATATTTTAAATGAAGATTTTCTCAGGCTGGACTTGGGAAAAATTTATACGGAAAGAACCGGACCGTTATCAAAGGGAAACCGAATTTTGAGAATTGCAGGAAATATTCCTTACAATATAACTTCCCCGGTTTTATTCAAGATGATTTTAAACAATAATCTGATCAGAGATTCGGTATTAATGGTTCAATATGAAGTAGCTAAAAGAATAACTTCAAAAAAAGGAAGCAAAGACTACGGCATTTTAGCCGTTCTGTTAAATTTTTTTTCGGATGTAAAATTTTGCTTTAAAGTTTCCCCGAATGTTTTCTTTCCGAAACCTGATGTTTTTTCTGCAGTGATTCATTTATACTTTAAAGAAATTAATATGAGCAGCGGCGATAAGGAGATTTTTATAAATCTTGTTAAAGCTGCATTCGGCAACAGAAGAAAAACTATTAAAAACTCCTTAAGTAATAGTATATTTGCTGATATAGATTTTTCAGATTCCGGAATTGATTTGTCTCTCAGATCCGAACAGCTTGGTATCGACAGTTTTCTTAAACTCGCAGAATTTGCAAAAAGAAAGGAAGTGAAAAACATAGTTGGCGGTTCTTTATACGAATAATATTTTATTGGCTCTATGAGTTCAATAAAATCTTTTGTATATAATCTAAAAGCTTATGATCTGGTTGTCATAGTTTTTTATTTCCTGCTTGTAGCCTTGAATTTAATTTTTTGTTCTCTCGTTAATGAGTGGAAGTTCTTTATCATCATAGATTCGCTCATAATCTTATTTGTTTTCCTAATTGCTTATCTCGAAAATGAAACCGGGAAAAAGTTCTTCCGGATCATCCATTATTGGTATACGGCACCTATTATTCTTTTTACATTTAAAGAGCTTTACTTTTTAATCAAGCCGATCAGGCAGTACGATTTCGACTGGCTTTTAATTCAGATAGACAGGTGGATCTTCGGTACAGACCCAACAGTATTCTTGTCAAAATATTCCCATCCTTTATTAACCGAAATCCTGCAGATTGTTTACGGTCTTTTCTATATCCTTCCAATCATTCTGGGAATTACTTTACAGCGGAAAAAAAGGTATGAAGCTTTAGACTATGCAGTTTTTTCGGTGATCTACGGATTTTTCCTTTCCTATATAGGTTATTTTGCATTGCCGGGAATCGGTCCGCGTTTTACGCTGCACTCATTCGAATCCATAAACATTGAGCTGCCGGGATTATTATTGACAAATTTCCTGCGGGAAGTGGTAAATATCGGGGAATCGATTCCGTACGGAACATTAAATCCTGCAGAAGCCGTGCAGAGAGATATTTTTCCGAGCGGGCATACAATGATAACACTAATTGTAATGTACCTATCAATACGGTTAAAAAGCCGTTCCAAATATTTTTTAATACCTGTCGGCACCCTCTTAATATTTGCTACAGTTTATCTCCGTTATCATTATGTTATAGATTTAATCGGGGGAGCATTATTAATGATTTTCTCAGTCTGGTCCGGGAAATATCTATTCAACTGGTGGCAGAAAAAACTTGGACTAGGACAATTTGAGTATGAAAAATGCTGAATATAAAAATATTCTAATGCAACAAAGTCCATGACCGATACAAATAAAAAAAACCAGGTAAGAAGGATATTTGAGACGATTGCTCCGAGATATGATTTGCTGAATCATTTATTGAGCTTCGGGTGCGATATCTACTGGCGCAAAAAAGCATTACGGCTCACGGGGGTTAATAAAAACAGCATCCTGCTTGATGTTGCATGCGGAACGGGCGATGTGGCAATTGAAGCAAAAAAATTAGGAGTAAAAAAAGTATTCGGCTGCGATTTTTCCCTGAACATGCTGAAGCTGTTTCAAAAAAAAAACGACCTGATAAACACATCTCTGTTTCAGGCAACCGCCGAAAATATGCCGGTTAAAACTAATTCCGTTACGAATATTACTGTGGCTTTCGGAGTAAGAAATTTTTATGATATCGGGAGCGGGTTCAGATCATTTCATAATGTTTTAAAGAAAGAAG
>JBLNGL010000629.1:0-2743 GCA_050264735.1 Ignavibacteria bacterium
AACATTGTCATATACAATAGATGTATATAGAAATATTCAGAAACCGGCATTAAACTTTTTTGATTTTGCTTTATATGTATCCTATTTTCCGCAGCTGGTTGCCGGGCCTATTGAAAGAGCTTCATCTCTGCTTCCCCAGATATTAAAAAAGAGAAAAGTAAATTCCGAGATGATTAACTCAGGCTTATTGCTGATATTAATTGGATTCTTTAAAAAAATTGCTATTGCCGATACTGCTGCCGCCGGCGTTGAAGAGGTTTTCAGCAATCCGGCTAGGTTTTCATCCTGGTTTTTATGGAAAGGACTGTATCTATTTTCTATTCAAATCTACTGCGATTTTTCAGGCTACAGTAATATTGCCCGGGGGGTAAGTAAATTATTTGGAATAGAATTGATGGAGAATTTTAAGTCTCCTTATTTGTCGAAAAATATTACTGAATTCTGGAGACGCTGGCATATTAGTTTATCTACATGGCTTAAAGATTATCTTTTTATTCCCTTGAATCTAAAGCTTAGGTATCTTAAACATTTCGGAACTGCGATCTCAATAATTATTACTTTTTTGCTTTGCGGACTTTGGCATGGGGCAGCATGGACTTTTATTGTTTGGGGTCTTTTACATGGACTATTTCTTGCAACTCATTTGTACTGGAATAAATCAATGATGTCTGGTAGCGTAAGAAGATTTTTTAATTTCCCTTCATCTATTGGAAAGGTTGTATCTGTAATAGTTGTTTTTCATCTTGTCTCTTTTTCCTGGATTTTTTTCAGATCGCAGGATTTTTCTGAAGCATTGATTTATATGAACGGAATTCTGTCTTTTAAAGGGGAATTTTCATTTAGATTTTTCTTAATGCCTGCAACACTTCTAACTCTGCTGATTCCATTGGACTTCACGCAATATAAAAAACCGGATTTAGTTGGAATTCCGTCTTGGCCTAGATTACTACGAAGTGCTTATTATATTATAATGATTTTATCAGTAATTCTATTAAGCAGTAATGAAATACCTTTTATATATTTTCAATTTTGAAACCTTAAGCTTAAAATCGGTGAAAATCTTCAGCCGGAGTGCAGCATTAGTTCTAGCCGTTTTTTTGTTTATTGAAATTATGCTTCGTGTTTTGATCCCGGCAAATCAAACTCCTACAGGTCATTGGCGGAGCCATGAGATTAGGCTTAAAGCTCATCAACTTGAGAAATTGTCTGATGTTGATATTATGTTTACGGGAAATTCATTAGCATCAGCTAATGTATCTCCTGTTGTTTTTGATAAAGAAGTGATGGAACACGGAATTAATATTACATCTTTTAATGCAGGTATTACTGGCCCCGATTATGAAGGTGTTTCCATTGGCTTTGAAAAAGTATTCTGGAAAAGAAAACAATCAAAGTATGTCGTTTTTATTGTTTCTCCGTATGATTTACATGAATCCAGTAAATACTGGCGTAAAAGGACAGCTTCTTTTATTAAAACCTTTAATATACCCAATTATAAGGCTGCCGCTATTGATTTTTTCAGCAACTTTTGGATATTTGGATTCAGGAATGAAATAAGAGAATTATTAAAAACTTTTAGCTGGAAATATGAAAAGGATTCTTTTATCGGAATTCGAGGATTTACTCCTATGAAAAAAGGCTGCAAAGCCAATTTACCCGATTCATTATATATTTATAAAGAAGGTCCTATCTCAAAATCTTTTTCTGAAATTGTTAAAACCCTTTCAAATCAGGGGGTACACGTGGTTATTGTGGAAGCCTTATTAAGTTCAAAATACAGAAAATTGAATCAAGGTAGATTGGACTCTTTTTATAGTTTGATAAAAGAATTAAAACAAGAATATAATTTAACATTCTTACAAATAAATGAAATAATTCCTGACGATCATTATTTTATGGATCCTTTTCATTTAAACGAAGAAGGTGCAAAAAAATTTTCAAGAAACTTGGCACAAAAATTTCTAAATTTGGGACTATTGAAATTTCATTGAAGAAAATCAAATTAGTGCTTTTCATCACGCTTTTTTTTCTTATATAATATATATTTATAAGGAAAAGTTAAAGTTAATTGTTAGATGAGATAAAAGTTTAAATAATTTATTAGAATACAATTCCTTTAAAAATTATGGGGCTAAAAATGCGGGGTCAAACGGGATATAGTTCTTTGATGTGTGTTGTTCTCTTTTATTTAGATACGTTTTGAATAACTTAAGATTATTTTGGCTGAACTCAGAAAAATGTTATGGGAGTAAGTTTTTTTAGAATTGCACTGACAATTGCTGTTTTATCCGGGATCATTTATCCTCAGAGTATTGAGCTTATAGCTCCGAACGGGGGAGAAAGATGGGAAGCAAATTCTATTCATGCCATCACCTGGCAAGCCTCAAATATTACCCGGATCAAAATAGAATATTCATTTGACGGCGGCTATAGCTGGAAAATAATTGAACAGTCGTACGACGCCTCAACTTTAAAATATAACTGGGAAACTCCTGATGATGAAACTCCCAACTTCTTGGTTAGGATCAGTGATGCGAATAATCCGGACTTATTTGATGAAAGTGATAAGGAATTCACAGTTTTTATAACTGATAAAAATGAAAGGGATCGGAGCTTAAATAAAGATTCGAAAGTATTGAGTACGCCCATAAAAATAATGCCGTTAGGAGATTCAATTACTCAAGGAGTAGGGGATGATTCATCGGCCGGTTACAGGAAGTATTTGTATAGAAAGCTGGTGGCT
>JBLNGL010000630.1:0-5331 GCA_050264735.1 Ignavibacteria bacterium
CAAAGGTATTAAAGGAGGGTGGATTGGCGGTAGATATAAGGAAAATGCAGATAAGATGAGAGTAGCTGCCCATAAAAAAGTGGATGAGCTTGGATTGGTTCAGGGAGTATGCGGTTCACCGGAATTTGATCACCCCGGAACGGCAGCGGAAGGACAGGCATTTTTTATTCTGATGGAAACTGCTTATAATAAATTATCCAGTGAATAATATTTGAACAAAAAAATTAAAATCGGAATTGTGGGAATGGGCTTCATTGCCGATTTTCATTTTAAAGGATTTAAAGAAAACCCGGATGCAGAAATAACCGGAATGACCCAGGACTTTTACGGCGATAAAAATAAAATTGATCAAATGAAAAAAGAGCTGAATAGGAAATGTTCGGAGTGGAATATTAAACCCTACGGGAATTTTAACGAAATGGCTGAAGATCCTGAAATTGAAGCCCTGGTTATCGGAAGTATAAATCCATATCACTTCGAACAGATTAAAAAAGGTTTTAAATGCGGCAAACATCTTCTGGTAGAAAAGCCTGTAGTTACTGATTTTAACCATTTTAAAGTTATTAAAGAACTTTATGCCGGTACTGAACAAAAAATTTTTCCGGGACATAATTTTGTCTACAGGAATGCCGTAATTATAGCTAAAGACTTGATTAAAAGGGGAGAACTCGGAAAAATCATTCAAGGCTCATTCATTGCTACTCATACAATCAGCGAAGCGCATTCAAAAGGATGGCGGGCTAAAAAGGAGCTTTCATACGGAGGTGCCTTGATGGACAGCGGGCATCATTTAGTTTACCAGTCTCTTTTCTTTTTAGGAAAACCGGTTAAGCTCCAGGCATTTAAATCGAAAATGATTTTGACAAATATGGACGGCGAAGATACCGCGCAAATTAATCTGCTTTATCCGGATAACTCTTTGGGAGTGATTTTGCAGTCATGGGGATCTAATTACGGGAGAACAATTAACGGTATCAGGATTTTCGGCGATAAAGGTGAGATAGCAGTAACCGATGCGCTCTATTTTAACGGCGAAAAGATTGATACGGATGTCGATTTTGGAAATTCATTCATCAATCAAGCTAAGGCTTTTACCGATTATATTTTATACGATAAGAAACCTGCTTCAACATTGGCTGATGTGGAAAATTGTTTGAAAATTATTTTCGATGCTTATGAGAGTGCAGAAAAAGATATCGTCGTAACCTTATAATGCGTAACTTTGTAAATATATTTTAAAATATAAAGGAAAATCCATTGAAAAAACTTTTTACCCTCTATTCTGTTTTATCATTATTATTTAATGAATCTTTTGCCCAATCACCTGTTCCGGATGATGCAGTGCTGGAAAAAATTGCAGGTGGTTTTCAGTTTGTGGAAGGACCGGTTTGGAATGATACTCTCGGGTTGCTCTTTTCAGATATGAATGGGAATAAAATATACAGATGGACCGAAGAGGACAGTGCGGTTATTTACCTTAGTCCGTCGGCAAATTCAAACGGGCTCGCGTACGACTTGTCAGGGAAATTAATTATAGCTCAAACTGGCTTGCGCAGAATGGCGCTGCGGGATTCTTCCGGGACTATCATATCTATTGCGGACACATTTAACGGAAAAAAATTAAACAGCCCCAATGATATAGCTGTTAAATCCGATGGTTCTATCTTTTTCACGGATCCGGATTTTAATATTCCTCAAGGACAGCAGAGACAATTATCCTTTAAAGGCATCTTTAGAATTAGTCCGGAGGGTACTTTAACTGTATTAGACACCACATTTGATAAACCGAATGGAATCTGTTTTTCTCCTGATGAAAGCAAATTGTATGTTAATGAATCTCCGAATGGTAAAATTTATGTCTGGGATGTTGAAAATGATTCAACAATCACCAATAAACAATTATTCTACACAATTCCGTTGGGCGGCTATGCAGATGGAATGAAAGTAGATACTGCCGGCAATCTATATTGTACTGGTCCAACAGGAGTATGGGTTATTTCACCCGCCGGAGTTTATCTTGATAAAATAGCAATGCCTCAAGGAGCTGCTAATCCTTCAAATTGCAATTGGGGTGACAATGATAGAAATACTTTATACATAACTGCCGGCACAAGCGTATATAGAATCCGGTTGGCTGAAACTGTGGGAGTTAAGGACAGGGGAGCGCTGCCGGAACAGATGGAGCTTTATCAGAACTATCCTAATCCGTTTAACCCTAGTACTAATTTCGGATTTCGGATTTCGAATTTTGGATTAGTTTCTTTAAAAATTTATGATGTTTTGGGAAATGAAATTACTACGGTTGTCGAAGGTGAGTTTACACCGGGAGAGTATGTCTTTCCATTCTCGGCTAATGTTTTATTATCAAGCGGGACTTATTTTTATCAATTGCATTCGGGAGAATTTATCCAGACTAAAAAATTGATTTTTATGAAGTGATAATTGAATTCGTTGTTTTAGATGTAATAAAAACTTACTTTAAGCCTAGCGGAAACTCGTAGTGGATAGAACAATTGCGGTAATATCAGGAATAACATAAGTTCCTGAGGTAAATATTTAATTTTTTCTAAATGCCTCCTTTACAAACAAATGTGCCGGAAGACAGTGAGTTAACCAGATTAATTAAGGAGGGTAATGAAGAAGCATTTAAGAATTTATTCTGCAAATATTTTAAAGTGCTTGTTCGTTATGCCTGGTACCGGACAAACTCAATTGAGCTTTCTCGGGATTTGGTTCAGGAAATTTTCTTCAATGTATGGATAAAAAGAAATCTGCTGAATCCCCAAAAATCTATTAAAGCCTACTTATACAAATCACTCATCAATTCAATAATCGATCAAAAAAAACTTAGTTCCTCTAAAAACATTTCGCTGGATAAAATTAAAAATACAGCTGATGAAATATCTCTTGAAAACAATATCGACATTAGGAACGCCGTAAATAAATTACCTGAGAAATTAAAAGCAGTTTACATATTAAGCAGAATAGAAGGTTATAAATACACTGAAATTGCCGAATTATGCAATATTTCAGTAAAAACAGTAGAAAAAAGAATGTCACATGTTTTTGATTTCTTAAAAAAACTCTTTTAAAGTAGGGTTTTTCCCTGTTCAACCGTATTACTAATAAGAGGTAAGTAATGAGATTAAAGAATAATGATATTTACAGCCGGTTATGCATAAAAGCAGTTACCGGAAATATTAATGAAGATGAAAAGAAACTGCTCGACAGCTGGTTATCACAATCTGAAGAAAATAAAAATGAATTTGAGAAATTCCAGGTCATATGGAATAAAAGCATACTAAGCGGTATGCCTGAATTGCCTGAAGCTGAAGTTGAGTGGCTTTCGCTGAATACCCGTATCAGAAATTTTGAAAATAGTGAAAAAGCAAAAGTATATATTTATAAAAAATCAGCAGGCAATTTCTTCTTCAAATTTAGACCGGCAATATCTGCAGCTTTATTCGTCATTCTCTTTGCAAGCCTCTGGTTTGTTTGGAACCTGGAAATTAAGAAGCCTGATTTTAAATTAGAAAGCACCGGAAATAAACAGCATAAAGAAATCAATTTAGCAGACGGTTCTCATGTTTTGCTGAACAGCGGGAGCAGCCTTCAATTTCCCCGATCATTTAATGAAAAAGAAAGAAGAATAACTTTAAAAGGAGAAGGATTCTTCTCCGTTGCAAAAGATGGTCGTCCTTTTATAATTCTTACGGATAATGCTGCAATTACGGTATTGGGTACAAAATTTAATGTGCGTTCCCGCGACGGGAAAACTCAAGTGTATGTTAAAGACGGTAAGGTAAATTTAGCTCAGCAGAATTTAAATAGTGCGGGTGTTGTTTTGTCGAAAGGGGAGCTAAGCACGGTTGTAAAAAGCGGAATGCCTGCTCCTCCCGCTGATGTCGATCCGGATCCCCAGCTCGGCTGGCTGGAAGGAAAACTTGTATTCAATCATACTCCTCTTCCTGAAATTATCGAAGAAATGGAAAGGTTTTATGATGTAAAAATATTGCTGCGGGACAATTTATTAAAATCATATTCACTGACAGGATCCTTTAAGAGCAGCGATATAGAAAATGTTCTTAGCATGATTTGCCTGGCATTAGATCTAAATTATATTAAATCACCTGAACCTGCAGGCAAGAAATCAGCACAAAACGAGTATGCATTAAGCTTAAAAAATTAAATCTGTAGGATTTTAGTTCTTATAAAAATAAATTAATCCTTATAAAGGAGGATACTAAAATGAAAAGATATATTTATCCTGCCGCAGCAATGCTGCTTTTCTTTTCCCTGTCTTGCGGATATAATATGGTAAATGAAAACTATACTCCGCCGGTACAGAAAAATCATCCGAGACTGCTTTATCCTAAGATCGCGCAGGAACGGTCATTCTCCGGGGATATAAAAGCCGTTGTGCTGATTTCTAAAACCGGATCGGTCGATAAAGTTGATATTATTGAACCTTCAGGGCACGATGTCCTCGATAATTCCGCAATTAATTACTGCAAGAGCCTGGTTTATGCTCCCGCAAAAAGAAACGGCGTAGCCGTACCGGCAAGAGTTATACTGTCACTCAAATTCAATTTCTCGAATCCTGATTGGAACGTTAAAGAATATATTTCGGAAGTAACGGATCTATATGAAAAAATTGAAAACCTTGAAGGAGCTGAAAAACAAGAAGCTCAAAGAGAAGTTCTCTTAAAACATAATGAGTTCATTGAAAATATGCAGGATGCTTTGAATTTCAATGCTTCTGTAAAAGAGGTTGTTAGTCCGAATACAGCCGATGAATGGAAACAGGAGTGGAATGCATGGCCGCTTTCCTTTCTTCTTTACCATGACTTTATTCAGCGTTATCCGAATTACGATAGTCTGGCTGAAGTTAAGGTACAATTGAAGAATGCCGTGCAGGAAGATATTAATTATATTACAAATTCTATAATTGAGGAACCGGATGCGCAAATACAAAAAGATAATGCAATCGTAAAAATAAAACGGTTCATTGAATTGAATTATCCGGATATTACACTGAATGAATTAGTTAAAGATAATAATTCAAAAAACATGTCCTAATCCGGGAATTAAAATGCTCCGGATTTGTTTGTCGGCGGTTCTTATTTCAGTGCAGGTGTTTTCCCAGTTTCAGGAAAGCAGTAAAAACCTCAATCTCGGTTTTAAAAATCAGCCTCTGCGGATGGTATTGGACGAGATTAAAAATAAATCCGGAATCAATTTTATCTATAAAGATGATCTGGTTGATAAAGTAAATGTAACATTTCGGATTGACGGTAATTCTGCTGAAAATGTACTTGAAAAGCTGCTGAA
>JBLNGL010000631.1:0-2768 GCA_050264735.1 Ignavibacteria bacterium
GGAGCAAATGGTTCCTAGCAGCTTAAAAGTTGTACCGGATAAATAACGGAATTAGGAATTTAAAAGAAAGGAAATAAGAATGGAAATTGCCAACCTGTCTCAGAAATCCTTCCTTACGGATCTAACCGAGAATGAAATAATTATCAGAGATACTATTAGGGACTTTGCGGAAAAAAACATACGGCCTTTCATAATGGAGTACGATGAATCTCAGAAATTTCCGATGGAAATTATTAAGAAGCTTGGTAAGTTGGGATTTTTAGGGGTGCTCATAACTGAAGAATTCGGCGGTGCAGGATTAGGTTACCGGGAATTCTGTATTGTTATCGAAGAGCTCGCAAAGGTACATCCTTCCGTAGCTTTATCGGTTGCCGCACATAACGGATTATGCACTAATCATATTTATTTATTCGGAAATGATTTGCAAAGACAAAAGTACCTGCCGGATTTAACTTCGGGTGCAAATATTGGAGCCTGGGGTTTAACAGAATCATCTTCCGGAAGTGATGCAGCCGGATTGAAATCATACGCCGCAAGAAAAGGCGATTATTATATACTTAACGGAGGAAAAACTTTTATAACTCATGGGACGGTAGGTTCAGTCGCAGTTGTTATGGCAATTACCGATAAATCAAAAGGGAAAAAAGGAATTTCCGCATTTATACTTGAGAAAGGAATGGATGGATTTATAGTTGGTAAAAAAGAAAATAAACTGGGAATGAGAGCGAGCGATACAACTCAACTGGTTTTTGAAAACTGCAAAGTTCCCCCCGAAAATTTACTTGGCAATGAGGGTGAAGGATACGAGCAGGCAATGTCAGTACTTGAAGGGGGAAGAATTTCAATAGCTGCATTAAGTATCGGGTTGGCTCAAGGTTGCCTAGATGCATCAATAAAATATGGTAACGAAAGGATGCAGTTCCAAAAAAAATTAAACCAGTTCCAGGCAATCCAGTTTAAGCTTGCAGATATGGCTGTCAATATAGAAGCTGCACGCATGCTGACATACCGTGCCGCATACCTGAAGGACAACGGAAAATCTGTTAGAAAAGAAGCTGCTGTAGCTAAACTTTTTGCAAGTGAAATTGCAGAAAAAGCCTCCAGCGAAGCTGTACAGATACACGGCGGCTACGGTTTCATTAAAGATTTTCCGGTCGAAAAATTTTACCGGGATGTAAAACTATGTACAATCGGTGAGGGAACTTCGGAAATACAGAGAATTGTTATTGCAAAAGAACTTCTAAACAGTAACACAGATTACTAATCTGTGATCCGAAATTTAAAGCGGTATCACAGATAAATAATCTGTGAGACGGAGTTGAATGAAAAAAGTAGGTACACAAGTAAAAGAATCTGAATCATTTCTAAAACGGGAAGATTACCAGAAAAATCTTCTTAGAAAGCTTAATGCAGAAAGGCATAAAATTTTTTTAGGCGGCGGCAAGAAAGCTATTGAAAAACATAAAAGCAAAGGAAAGCTTACCGCGCGTGAAAGAATCAGTAATCTGGTAGATAATGCCGAAAATTTTTGGGAATTAGGCACTTTCGCTGCTTACGGAATGTACGAGGAATACGGCGGAGCGCCGTCCTCGGGAACCATTTTCGGAATCGGGAAAATTCACGGCAGGAATCATGTAATTATAGCAAATGATGCCACAGTGAAAGCCGGTGCATGGTTTCCAATAACAGCTAAAAAAAATCTGCGTGCACAGGAAATTGCAATTGAAAACCATCTCCCGATAATATATTTGGTTGACAGTGCAGGTGTGTTCCTCCCTCTCCAGGATGAAATTTTTCCGGATAAAGAACACTTCGGCAGAATCTTTCGGAATAATGCAGTGATCTCCTCTATGGGAATTCCGCAAATCGCTGCTATAATGGGACCTTCGGTTGCAGGCGGCGCTTACCTGCCTATAATGAGCGATGAAGCCTTAATAGTTGAAGGAGAAGGTTCGGTTTTTCTTGCAGGCTCACATTTGGTTAAAGCAGCAATAGGTGAAGTGATTGATAATGAAAGACTTGGAGGCGCCAGGGTTCAGTCGAATATTTCAGGTGTTACAGATTATATAACAAAAAATGACGAAGAGTGTATAGAACAAATCAGGAACCTGGTTGAAAAAACAGGATCCAATTCAAAAGCAGGTTTCAGCCGAATCGAAAGCAAACCTCCTTTATTTGCTCCTAAAGAAATTTTAGGATTGGTTCCGCAGGATACAATTAAACCTTATGACACTTATGAAATTTTAGGAAGAATTGTTGATAATTCTGAGATTGACGAGTATAAAGCCGGTTTCGGGAAAACTCTCATTACTGCTTATGCCAGGATTGACGGATGGGCTGTTGGTATTGTTGCAAACCAGAGAAATGTCGTAAAAACTGAGACAGGCGAAATGCAGGTCGGCGGAGTAATTTACTCCGACAGCGCAGATAAAGCAGCAAGATTTATAATGAACTGTAACCAGAGAAAAATTCCTTTGCTGTTTTTACAGGATGTAACCGGATTTATGGTCGGCAGCCGTGCAGAGCATGGAGGAATAATTAAAGACGGGGCAAAAATGGTAAATGCGGTTGCAAATTCCGTCGTTCCGAAAATTACAATAATCATGGGAAACAGCTTCGGTGCAGGGAACTATGCAATGTGCGGCAAAGCTTACGACCCCCGTTTTATATTCGTTTATCCGAATGCAAAGATTGCAGTAATGGGAGGGCAGCAGGCCAGCAGTGTTCTGCTTGATATAAAAATCAAGCAGGCGGAAAAGGAAGGAAAG
>JBLNGL010000632.1:0-7548 GCA_050264735.1 Ignavibacteria bacterium
TTCACTTTATAATTATTCTCTTCGATCCATTTATATAAATAATCATATGCACCTGTTAACCCTTCATGAGGACCTTTATGCAAGATCGAAGCTACTTCACTGCCGGGAAAAATTTTAAAATAGATTCGCTCAGTATCTTGACGAAGTTCCGTGACAGGTACAAATATTTCCACATCATTATTTTCTTCAAGCTTCCCGTGATAAATTGTAAAGCCGGGTACTGCCGTTGCTATTCCATCTTTATTGAGGAAACCATACAGCTCACTCCATAATTTTAGCTCACCATCTGAATTCACCGTATCTCTGATTGATGCTGCCTTAATTGAATCAAAACTCTTTAAGGAAACAATATCAAGTACCGGCTCAGCATCACGGAAAACTGAGAACTCATCTTTAATCCAATCATACTTATACCATTTCCCGCAGGCAGCATAAGCGAATTCATGAGCAAAATATACCTGAAATTCATTAGGATCAAATATTATTGAATTAACTGTTATATGATTGTTTACTCCCTGATACGTTCCCCTCTCAGAAAGGATATCAATCATAGCATTGATATTAAAACCAGGTTTATTCTGTAAGTGATTATTTATTAACTGATAGCGGAGGCATTTTTCAGGATAATCATTCAGAACGGCATTTAGATAAAAATTTGTTGCGTAAAGATAATTTTTCCCTTCAAGAGGATTTTTTTGAAGGTTTTTATATGCAATATCGTATATGGCTCCATCCGCTTCGGTACCACTTGCAACCGATAATATGTTTCCATCGGTTTTGTAACCATCCATCAACTCATCAACTTCTTCCATGCAGGATGCAGATTCTAAGATCTGCCTGTATTTGCAGATTGCCGGCATATAGCTGGTTGTAGGCCAGAATAATCCGAAGCCGTCTGTTGTAAATCTCCCGGCATTATTGGCAATGCAGATTCCTTTTTCATTCATTCCCATTAGAACATGTCCTGAACCTACATCTGTAGCTAAAATATATTTATAAGCATCATCAGGGTTGAATTCTACGATGATTTCAAACCTGCTTGGCAGCCATCTATCCTGGTTGTGTCCAAGCAGAATTTTATTATAATCTTTTAACAGCACGGAAGAACAACCAGTAACACCAAGGGCAATGTTGATCAGGAAAACTTCATCATAAGGAATTCCGGAACCGTCTGATATTCCCTCGATAAAATCGAGATAGCGGTCTGGTGTAACCCACTTCACCAGCCACATCGGCGGGTAAGATCCGTTTTCAACAAAATCAGATATTTTTTTATAGTTGTACAGCTCTCTGATTTTGTCCTTCATTAAGACTCCGTATTGTTTCCCCATTTCATAGTAGTTCCCGGAAAGTTTAAGAAACGGAATGCCTTCAAAAATTATTAATTCGCCTCCTTCAAAAGTTTGAGCGGTATCTGTTTGAACAAAATTTTCATGTTGATTTTCCTTGTCTGCACAATAAGTCATGGAATTTGGGAAGACATAAAAAATGTAAATCGCAAGAATCAGTCTGAGTAATTGTTTCATTATATAATCTCCCTAAAATTTTACTGTCATTCCTAAGGTTGGAATAATAGGCCAGAGTTCAACTTCTTCCCGGTATGGATTTCCGCTGCTGTCATAGCGGTAGCTGTAGGTATATATATTTTTAAAGTTTAACAGGTTGCTTACATCCAGGTAAACATTTGTCGGGAAGCTGAATAATTCAAATTCTTTGGTGATTCGTAAGTCTATCCTTCTATAAGAAGGAAGATATTCCGAATTTTTCTCGCCGTTTACCCAAATATTCCTGTTGCCCTGAGGATCAAATTGAATAACACGGGGAGTAAAGGCAAAGCCGCTTCCATAGTTAAAGCGGAGGTTTAATGCCCATTTTTTTCCTAAATCAAAATCATTAACAACAGACAGTGTATGTCTTTGATCTGTAATCCTTGGATATTCACCCTCAGAATCGGCAAGCAGGTCCTCTTTTGCAGATAATAATCCGTAGCTTATCCAGCCGTAATACCATGAGAGCTTTAAGGTAGCATAAATATCAACTCCCTCTGCATATCCCTTCGAATCATTCATCTTTGAATAATAAATCCTTCCCCCGGGGTGCCCGGTGGTTGAAATTAAATTACTGTATTTTTTGTAATATCCTTCCGCTTTTAAAGTGAACAGATTGTTGTCGAAAGGAAAGTTCTTTTCAAGGCTTAAAATATAATGCACCGCTTTTTGGGATTGAGTATTTGTGTCTGAAGGTGTTGAATATGCAAGCTGCCTGTAAATAGGGGACTGATAATAATGCCCCCATGCCGCACGAAGATTAACATCTTCCCCGAATTTGTAAGAAGCACTTAGTCTCGGGCTGAATGTAAGATCATGGTTAAAATCAAAATAATCAAATCTTCCCCCCAGGTCTGCAATAAAACGATCGGTGATCTGAACAATGTTTTCCAAATATCCAGCCAGCTTATAAGAACCTGCATCTATAGTCTGCGGTAAAATATTCGAATTATTATAAAGCAATGAATGAGTAGTATCGGGAAATTGCTGGTAATTGTATTTTATGTCTTGAATGGTTCCGTCAATGAATCCCTGGTTATAATTGATATTGAGATAGCTGAATCCTGTTTTTATATCAAAGAAAGGATTTACTTTCCAATTCAAAGAAATTTTAGGTTCCCAGGTTTTTATATTCAGTTCGTTTTTATATGTGTCTTCATACAATGAATTATAGAAATAAGGCCGGCCGGGATTAGTGCTTGCAGTAAAATCTTCCCTGTACAATTCCGAATAATAAAAATTTTCCTCGTCCTTCTGCCAGTAATAGGAGAGTGATAAATTCAGCAAGAGATCATTTGAAAGGAAAGTGGTGTTTTGCACATCAAAGAGGTTGCTGAAATAATTAGCACTGTTCTTTTCGAATTCTCTAATATTGACCACTGAATTAATAGTTACTCTGTCTGTAGTTGTATACTGTACGGGGTATGGACCCGCAACAGATTCCCCCGGTATAAGTTCAAAATCATCGCCGGCATGAATAAATTTAAATTGTAATTTATTGATGTCCGATAAGTTATATGTTATCACCCCCTGCACATCATAAAAAGACGGCTTAACAGGCTCATCTAAATCAATTAAGGAGATTATATATTCAAGATAACTCTTTCTGACGCCGAGCATGAAAGAACCTTTCGATGTAACGGGACCTTCAAACAATGCATCGAAATTTGTTAAGCTTAATGTAACGGCGCCTGTATATCTTTCTTTATTTCCTTCCCTATATTCAATATTTAATACCGAGCTCAGACGGTCGCCGTACTCCGCACTGAAACCTCCGGTAACAATGTTAACTTTCTTCATCATATCCATATTGAATATGCCGACACTCGCATTATCTGCTTCTTTTATATGAAAGGGTTCGTAAACCTGGGTGCCGTTTACCAGTACAAGATTTTCATCATAACTCCCTCCCCGCACATTGAACTTCGCCGAGAATTCATTATTTACGGCGATACCCGGCAAGGCTTGTATCGATCGGAAAACATCCGGAAAAACGCTAGATATTTCTTCCATTTCTTTGCTTTGCAGAGAAATGCTGCTAACCGAGCTTTCATTCTCAGTTGCCGCATAAACGGAAACTTCCTGAAGAAGAATATCGGTAGAAATCAGATTTACATTCAATTCTATATTCTGATTCGTGAGTTCGACGGGGATGGTCTCCGATTTATAGCTTATATAGCTTATCACAAGTTCATATTTGCCCGGAGGGAGAGATAATTCAAATTTACCTTCAAAATCTGTACTTATTCCTTTTGATTGATCTTTAACGGAGATATTCGCATACGGCAAAGCTTCTCCGCTGCTGCCGTCTCTTATTGTACCGGATATCTTTAATTCCTGAGGATAGCACAAGGACACTGCTGAAAAGAATAAAATGACAAGTGTTTTCAATTTGATTTTCCTTGATCTTGATATTATAAGAAGAAAATTATTTCCCAGTTATATGTCCAAGTCCGGTAATAGAAGTTTTTATGCTGTCAGGATTTCCATAATATATAATTGAACCGGCACCGTTAACGGAGGCGTCCAGCTCTTCAGTTACATTAACAGTTGTGCTTCCGGCACCGTTAATCAAAACTTTGCATCTTTCCACTATAAACTCTTCAGCATAGATATCTCCGGCCCCGTTTATTAAGCAATTCAAATAATTGCCGTTTCCCCGAAGATTGATATTCCCGGCTCCATTAATAGTGCAATTCAAGTCATCGCAGTTAATGTCATTCTGCAATTCTACATTGCCTGCCCCATTAATTGAAATACTTCCGATAGTTTTTAATGAGACATAAATATTAAGTGTGATATTTGAGTAGCTTCCGTCTTCCAAACCAACATTAAGAAATTCACTTTCTTTTCGGGATATTACATCATCAATAATATTATCATCAGCTTCGATTCTGATTGATTGAATAGTATCTTGGGTTAAATAAACCTTTCCCAAATTAATGATGCTTATCCCGCTGCATTCATCTACGGTTCTAATTTCCGATACGATTTTCCCCGAACCATGAATAGTATTAATATCAGTTGTAGATGATTCTTCACATCCTGCAAATAGCATTAGGGGAAGAACGGTTAAAGCTGTTATCCTAAATATATTTATTTTCATTTAGCTGACTCCACTGATTAATTTATGAAAGAAATTAAAACTTTTCTTCTGAATCTAAATACTTTTTTCCCATTTTTTAATTTACTTGTATAATTTCGTTTTATAATTTTTTGCTTAGAATTTCTTCTCTATTTTTTGATGAGCTAATCAGATCCTCACTCACCTCCCATAGTTTTGATCCTAATTCTTTATCATACGATAGCGGAGACGATTCAACTGCTTTTTTGTTTATAAAATATTTGCCGGTTATGCTTGATACATTTTGAGAAGTTGCGAGATAAATGACTGTTTCCGCACTTTTTTCAGGTTTGCTGAGAAATAGAGCTGAAACAGCATATAGAAATTTGATTCCTGCTCCTGCATCCGGATCAGAATAAATAATATTTGTAGCAACTGATCCCGGATGCATGCAATTGGCAGTTATGTTGGTATTTTTAAGCTTCTCAGCCAAAGAATACGTGTATAAAATATCCGCTAATTTTGATTGTGCACTTGCAGTAAAAGCAGAATAATTTTCTTTTAAGTTCAAATCATTAAAATTGATTTTTCCTTTCCGGTGATATTCCCCGGAAACATTAATAATCCTTCCCTGTTCGCTCTCTTTTAATAAATCAAGCAGAAGATTTGTTAAAAGGAATCTTGATAAATAATTCACCGCAAAAGTTGCCTCGATGCCGTCAATAGTTATATGCCTGCCTGAAAACCGGGCCCCGGCATTATTTATAAGTACATCAATTCTTTTAAATCTTTCCTTTATTTTTTTTGCGAGATTGCGAATGGATTCCTGAGAGGAGAGGTCTGCAATAAATAAAAATAAATCTGCATTGCAGTCTGCCCCGATTTCTTTAACTGCTCTTTCACCCCGTACATGATTCCTCGATACTAAAAGCAGTGTAATATCCAGCTGCGCAAGAAGTTTAGCGACTGCTTTTCCGATCCCTGAGTCGGCGCCGGTGATAAGACAGATCCTATCTTCTCTGAAGCTCATTTTTATTACTTTCTAAATTTTATAAAATGATTCTATTTATCTGCAGGCATCAAAAACTACATTAATGAGCCTTTCCGGATTTCCTTCGAGTTCATTGCTTGTATATGGGAATGCCGAATGATTTCTAAAATGATCCGAATTTTAAAGTCAATGATGCTGCCGGTCCTGCAAGATCACTATTTTTCAAGTTATCCAGGTTAGCTCCGGAAATGAATCTGTAACTGACACCGGCATTAATTCTGAAAAAGCTGACAATATTAAGCTCTATATTGGCAGACGGTTCAAATACAAAGAATGCATCGTGGGGTGAATCCCAGTCATCCCAATCTTCATGATCATCCCATAAATCATTTCTATACGACACCCCTCCACCGCCGATGAGTGCAGCAACAGAAAAATGCAGAAGTTGATCTGAATTAATTATATACTCCATTTCAAATCCGCCGTAGCCGAAATTAATATAAGGTTTGCTTCCGAATGAACTAACAATAGTTTCGTTGTCTGCATCGATGCTGGTTACTAGTCCGTAACCCCCTCCGCCGATCACGAATGAGTGGTTAATAATCCAACCGCCCCTTCCGCCGACCAGCACAGCGGGTTCACCTTTAATTTGGGTAAATTTCACTACTGGTCCACCGAACCCGCCGTGGGATACTTCACCGTTTCCGATTAATGTTTCTTCCTGGGCAAACAAGCACCCTGCGGAGATGATAGCGATTATAAGAATTGATAAAGTGTTTTTCATTTTAATCCTCCTGAAAATTTACGGGCAAAATTATATTTTACAGGGAGGTGAATCGTCCTGTTATATAAATCCGTACGTTTAGTTGTTGTATTAAAAGGTAAAGCTGTACATGGTTCGGTAAAAGGAAAGGATAAACGGATTAATTTCAGGAAAGATTTAAAAGAGATTTTTTATATTCAGTGGGAGTCATACCGGTCATTTTTTTAAATGCGGCATTAAAAGAAGATTTTGAATTGAATCCTGCCTCCTCGGCAATTGCCAGAATTGTCAGCAATTGTCCTCTCGGATCAATTAAAAGCTTCTTTGCTTCGGTAATCCTGTAGTAATTGATAAAATCAAAGAAATTTTGATTCAGTTTTACATTAATTACCTGTGAAAGATTCTGAGGAGAAATCTCTGCCATATCAGCAAGCTTCTGCAGTGTAAGGCTGCTTTCAAGATAAGGCTTATCACGGATCATTATTATTTTCAGCCTGCTTAAGTATTCTTCCGCTTTTTCATCGCTCAAACCGGACCATTCATATTTTCTGCTCTCTTTCTTTTCTTCTTCGGGGGGGAAAATAATCGGCTGTTTGAATCCCCAATATCCTAAACCCAGGATTGCCAGGGATGCTAGAAGCGGAATAACGGTTTTAAAATAATATTCAATGTTTAGTCCGGCAGAAGCAATTATAAGTGCAGCCGCAATCAAACCAAAAATTAATTGCATAAGATTGGCTGTCAGCTTAAGCCATTTAAGATTAATATTCTCAATAAAAGAGAATGTGGATTTAATTTTCAGCTCATGTTCTTTTATTATTTTTTTGACAAACGTTAAGTAGATAAATACATGTACAACCTGGATCCCGAGAATAATGATATCGAGAGCCGAAAACATCTGATTATATTCGGTTTCTAATTTTCCCTTAGAAGTAAAAAGATAAAATCCCAAATCAAAAAGGATTAAAAGAATAAAGGGGGTAAAATGCAGCAGGGATTTTTTATTTAGCCTGAAATCTTTTCTGACTAATGCCAGAATATAAAAGTAAAACAGTGGTCCGAATAGAAGAATAACCGAGGAGAGGTTTTCTGCAAAAAAGAGCAGATTGGAATTAATATTTATTCTTAGGAGAAGCAATCCCGAGATGCTGAAAGAGAATAGAATCATCAATATTCCAAGCAG